>JBEKHL010000003.1:0-51910 GCA_050012295.1 Gammaproteobacteria bacterium | reverse complement strand
TATAAAACCAAAATTACTAGGAAAAGACTATATAATTACCTCTGATTACATTAATGCTAAACAACGATTAACTAATTTTGCAATTAAAAGAAAAAATTTATTTCTGCGGCTATTTACTAAAACTAAACGCAATACTAAAAATCCAATTAAAAAGGTAAATATTAATTATGGGTACAATTTTACCAAGACTTATTAGATTGAGGGATGCACCTAGTTATTTAGGTATGGATCGAAATCGTTTTAATGCTGAAGTAAGACCACAATTAATTGAAATTCCTATTGGCACTCAAGGAGTAGCATTCGATAGACTTGATTTGGACGCCTGGGTAGATCATTATAAGGGGTGTAGCGGGCGTCCTGCGGTACTTAATAGGAGAGAACTATGGGACGCAAAGTATCGCCAGGACTTATCAAAAGAGGTAAGCTCTGGCACATTAGTAAAAGAATACTCGGATACCGACTTCGAGAAAGCGCTGGCACTGAGTCACTCAGCGAAGCAGAGCGATATCTCAACAGGCGGATCGAGGAAGTAAGGGAGGCTGCGATTTATGGAGTTAGACCTAAACGTAGCTTTAAACAAGCAGCAACTAAATTTTTGATGGAGAACCAGCATAAACGAAGTATTGGATCTGATGCGGGAAGACTTAAATTGTTAGTCGAATACATTGGTAACTTATCTCTAGATGCTATTCATATGGGAATGATGCAACCTTTTATAGATGCTCGTCGTAAATCTGGTATAAAAACTAGAACCATTAATCATGGATTAAAGATTGTACGTCGGATCATAAATCTTGCAACTAGCGAATGGATAGATGAGAATGGGCTTAGTTGGTTAGCCAATGCTCCTAAAATTAAATTATTACCGGAGCATGATTTACGCAAACCATATCCGCTAAGCTGGGAGGAACAAGATAAACTTTTTAATGAATTACCACCACATTTAAAAAAAATGGCTTTATTTGCCGTTAATACTGGGTGTCGGGATCAAGAAGTTTGTCAATTACGCTGGGAATGGGAGATTAAGATTCCAGAATCACCACATCTTATGGTATTTATTGTTCCTGGAACTTTAGTCAAAAATGGAGATGATCGCTTGGTAGTTTGTAATGATACAGCATGTGCTGTTGTTGAAGCAGAAAGAGGTAAACATCCTATATATGTTTTCAGCTTTCGAGGTAAACAATTAGCTAGGATGTTATCGACAGGTTGGCGCGTAGCTAGAAATTCAGCTAGATTATCTAACGTTCGTGTTCATGATCTAAAACACACCTTTGGTCGAAGATTACGTGCTTTAGGAGTGAATTTTGAAGATCGGCAAGACTTGCTAGGGCATAGATCTGGAAAAATCACTACTCATTATTCAACTGCCGAACTAGAAAATCTTTATCAGGCTGCAAACAGAGTGTGTGAAGCAAGACAAAGTGGCGTAACTTTAACCTTATTACGCAATCCAAAACTTCACAATACTATTAAGCTGATCCAACAGCCAGTAGCAGATAAGGAAGTTAGAAATATCAATGGACACGAAATGGACACAATGATTTTTTTAGGGACAAAAGGGTAGCACGATGAATCTACAAAAAGGCTGTAATTTTCAAGGTTTTTGTGATGGGCCCAGTAGGACTCGAACCTACGACCAAGGGATTATGAGTCCCCTGCTCTAACCAACTGAGCTATAGGCCCTTTAAATTTAGAATTATTCTAACATAAAAATTATCTAGGGCAACTTAAACTATTTATTTTATTAGTCTTTATTAAAAACTTCTTCAACAAAACTTTTTAGTTTGTCTGCTCTACTTGGTTGACGCAATCTACGTAGGGCCTTAGCTTCAATTTGTCTAATACGCTCTCTAGTTACCCCAAACTGTTGTCCAACTTCTTCTAGAGTATGATCGGTATTCATCTCTATGCCAAAACGCATTCTTAATACTTTTGCTTCTCTTGGAGTTAAATTATCTAATAATAAGATAATTTCTTCTCTTAATCCTTGATAAACCGCTAATTCTTCTGGGCACGAAATATTTTTATCTTCAATAAAATCTCCAAGATGAGATTCTTCATCGTCACCAATTGGAGTTTCCATAGAAATTGGTTCTTTAGCAATCTTCATAACTTTACGAATTTTATCTTCTGGCATGCACATTTCTTTAGCCAATTCCTCTGGGGTAGGCTCAGAGCCAGTTTCTTGTAGTAGTCTTCTAGAAATTCTAGTTAACTTATTTATAGTCTCGATCATGTGTACCGGTATACGAATAGTTCTAGCTTGATCAGCAATAGCGCGAGTAATTGCTTGCCTGATCCACCAGGTAGCATAAGTAGAAAATTTATAACCACGACGGTATTCAAATTTATCTACTGCTTTCATGAGGCCAATATTACCCTCTTGAATTAAATCTAAAAACTGTAAACCTCTGTTAGTATATTTTTTTGCTATTGAAATTACTAATCTTAAGTTTGCTTCTACCATTTCTTTTTTAGCTTTCTTGGCTTTAGCTTCACTGATTAACATCAATTTATTTAAATCTTTTATATCGTTAATTGGTAAACCATATTGACGCTCAGTATCTTGTAATTTTTTTTGAGCAGTTATTATTTCTCTTTTATAATCTGCCAACTTAATATACTTGCTATTTTTGCTTATAAAATCATCGACCCAATTTACATTAAGTTCTTGTCCAACAAATGATTTTAAAAATGTTTTTTTAGATATCTTGACACGATGCAAACAAAATTCCGTAATAATATGCTCTAATCCCCTAACTGCATGAGACATGCTACGCATTTTAGCAATTAACTTATCAAACATTTTTGGTGCTATTTTAAAAGTTGATAATTTTTTGCTTAGCTCTTCAAAAGCTAACTTAGTATCGTTATGCTCTCTACCTTTTTCAAACTCAACTTTTTTAGCATGCTCTATAGCTAAAGCTAAAGCGCTAAATCGCACTTTTGCTTCTTCTAAATTCAATTCAGCATCAAAAGAAGAAACCACTTCCTCGCTACTACTACTCTCTTCATCTTCGTTTTCGGAAACTGCAACTGCTATCGGCTCTGGCGCTTCAATTTCATCAACAACATCTGCCTCTACTTCTTCTACTGCATCTAATAAAACATCCTCTCTAATGATGTCAGAATCACTGCTTATTGCTTCCAGCTCTAACTCAGCTACAGATGACAACTGTTCATCCACCGCTACTATTGTTTCGTTATTTTCATGTTCGCTATCATCATAAAATCCATTAATAACATCACTAATTCTTTGTTCTTCACTGACTATAACTTTATTAAACTCTTCTATTAGTGTATCTAAAATTCTTGGATATTGAGCTAAAACCCCTATTACTCCTCGAGTACCTTCTTCAATTCTTTTAGCTATAACAATTTCACCCTGTCTAGTTAACAAATCAACTGTACCCATTTCGCGCATATACATGCGAACCGGATCGGTGGTTTTACCAAAATCACCACTCGCTATTACTGCTGCGGTTTCATCCAATTCGCTAACATCGGCCGGTAACTCGTGCATACCTGGCTCGCTTAACATCGGTACCTCTAAATCAGACGCCATATCGTATACTGGAATTCCCATATCACCAATCATTTGAATAATGTCGCTAATTTGATCAGAATCAATAATATCGTTCGGAAGATAATCATTAACTTCTTCGTAAGTTAAAAACCCTTTATCTTTACCTAAGGCAATTAACGTTCTTATCTGAGAAATTTGTTTCTCTTTATCATTATCTGGAATTACTGTACTATTATTGTTACTTATATTACTCATAGATTTATTACTCATACCTCTTACCACATACTCGCTTAATTTCTTAATTTAAATTTCAATAACTATCATCTCTTAATATGCATTTTATACTTTAATAATCAGTTTAATCTAGCACTGGATCATTTTTTTGCAACCTAATTATTGCCAAATTTATTTTTTATTTACAGTTCTTTTAATATTTGTTGTAACAACAACTTTTCTTGGTTTTCTAAATTCCTATTCTTAGCAACCAGCAACAACTCATCCACCGTTTGTTCAATTAATGCTCTATTAATCTTTTTGACTGCTCCCAAAAATTCTTGTTCAATTCCTTTTTCAGGAATACATTGAACTATTTTTTTAGTTTCAATTGATAGTAATTTTTGTGCATATACAGGATCTAAATTAGCAGCTAACTGTTCAATATTAACATCTTTTAAATCTTGTGGCGACGGCAAGGACTTCATTAATTCTATAATTTTAATAAATAAATCTACATCTTGTGGCAATTTTAGATTAGCAAACCTGGCATAACTTAATAAATTACAAAATTCTAACAAGCTAGGTTTAATAAGTAACATAGCTAATGCTCGATAAGCATTAGATATTAAATAATTATAATTTGTTTTATTTTTAAAATTATTAATTGTCTTAGTATTATTACTTTGTTTAATTTGTTTTAAAGTATTACTTTCTACTCCTAACAATTCAGCTAATTTCTCATACCATAAATTTTGCAATAATTTATCTTGAAACTTAACTATTTGCAATTTAGCTTCTTGTGCTAATTGATTTAAGCTTTCTATATTTTTTTCTGGGTATTTTTTAGCTAAATATTCAAAGAAAAAATCAGATAAAATTTTCGCGTTTTCTAAATAATGTTTAAATTCTTGACAACCTTTTTCTCTAACTAATAAATCTGGATCATAATTGCTTGCTAACAACACAAATTTTACAACATGCTTACTTTGCATGTTGCCTGTTGCCATCATATTGATACATAACTCCATGGCTCTTACTGTTGCTTTATAGCCAGCTATATCACCATCGAAACAAAAAATTATTTCCGAAGCTACACTAAACATAGCTTTTAAATGCATTTCATTAAACGCCGTACCTAATGTGGCAACTACATTATTAAACCCAGCTTGTACTAATGTTAGTACATCAACATAACCTTCAACTACTATTAAGTTATTTATATTTTTAAGCTGACTTTTAACTATATCTAATCCATATAATTCTTGATTTTTTTTAAAAACTAAAGTTTCTGGAGAATTTAAATATTTTGGAACTTGTTCGGCATTTAATGCTCTACCTCCAAATCCAATTACCTTACCAAATTTATTACGAATAGGAAAAATTATTCTTAAACGAAACCTATCATAAAATTTACCATTTTTTTCTAAAACTAAACCCGCTTGTTGTAATAAAGCTGGCTCAAATGATTGATGTAACATAAAATCAAAGATATTAGTCCATCCAGCATTAACAAAACCTAATTTAAAATGCTCAATTGTAGATAAATTAATCCCTCGATCCTTTAAATAATTAAGAGCTGTTTTAGCAACAATGTGATCTTTAAATAATTCTTGATGATAAAAATCCGTAGCTATATTTAAAATTTTATAAATTTTTTCAATTAATGGATTAGTTTCATGGTGCAGTTCTTTTTCTACAGATAAACCATAGAGACCTGCTAAACTTTCTACTGTATCTATGAAATTTTTATGATCTATTTCCATAACAAATTGAATAGCATCACCACTTTTTTTACAACCAAAGCAATGAAAGAATTGTTTAGCTTGATTAACTGTAAAAGATGGAGTCTTTTCTTGATGAAAAGGACATAAACCAATAAAGTTAGCCCCTACTTTTCGTAAATTAATTTTTTTACCAATTAAATCTACCAAATCTATTCTAGCTAACAAACTTGTTATAAATTGTTCTGAAACCTTCACACTCTTAGTAAATGATCTTTTACTAATTTACCAACTTCTTCTAAATCTGCTCGCCCAATTAACTGTTCACGCAAATATTTCATGACCTTGGCCATATCTTTAATAGAGCTAGCATTATTTACTGTTAATGCTTGTTCTATTAATTTTTCTATCTCAACTATTGACAATTTTGCAGGTAAAAACTCATTTATTACTGTTATTTCAAAATTTTCCTTAGCAACCAAATCTTCTCTACCTGCTGCTTGAAAGGGAATTATTGATTCTTTACGCTGCTTAACCATTTTAGCAAGAATTTCCAACACCTGTTCTTCGTTCAATTGAATACGTTTATCTACTTCTTGTTGTTTAATAGCCGCTAAAATTAACCTAATTACCCCTAAACGTTCTTTGGCTTGACTACGCATAGCAACTTTCATTGCTTCTTGTATTTGCTCCTTAAGATTTGCCATGCCAAACCGTTCTTACCATTTCTTTGAAAGTCGTCTTCTCCCTAGCCAACTTTTTAGCCCACCTTTTTTTAGCAGCTGCTTTTCGTCTCTGCTTTAAAACAGAGCCTTTTAAGTGGAATTCTCTTAACCGTAACTCTTGTAAAATACGCGTCTTATCTACAACTCTTTTAAATTTGCGCATCGCTCCTTCAAAATTATCGCCCTCTCTGATTCTAACAGTTGGCATCTAAACCATTACCCCCAATATTTTATAAAAGAATAAAAGATAATATTTTAATTAAAAATAACTAAAAAGCAATCAATATTTAAAGCTTAACCTGGAAAAGAACCAGAAAAAGTACATCCTCCTGGCAAGTAACTTTGTATTATAGACGCAGAACCGCATTGCCATTGTATAATCGAAGTTGTCACATTACTAGCTCCACTACCGCCAGAAATAGCAGTCGGTACTGTTGGCACTAAATTTAAAATAGCACTACCAGAACCAACACTTGGAACAACCCCAGTATACAAAACTTGAATAGCCCCACTAGAAGTTATATTAATACTAGCAATATTACTGGTGGAGTATGAAAGTGAATTGACATTCAAATCAGTTAAACCGTTATCACTTCCACCGCCAGCACCAGGTAACATGGCATTTTGATTATAATAATCTACACTTTTGGTCTTTAATTGATCTAAAATATTTAATCCTTCCGTTACTTTTGCCTTAATAGTATAACTTTCATAAGATGGGATAGCTATTGATGCTAACACCCCTATAATAGCAATTACTATCATTAATTCTATTAAAGAAAATGCAATACTTTTAATTTTATAATTAACCATTTATTAATTATAAACAAAATATTATAAATAAAAAGGATCTTTACCGGTTTTATGATCAGTAGCATCTTTAATTAATACTACCTCTGGAAATTTAGCCATTAAAGATTTTTCTATACTTTGCTTCAAGGTAAAACTTACCATGCTACAACCTTTACAACCACCCTCAAACTGTAAAACTAACTCTCCACTTGCTTCGTTTACCGTTAACAATTTAACCAAGCCGCCATGTCTGGCTAATAATGGATTAATTTCTTTCTCTACAAAAAAGCTAATTCTATTAAATAAATCAGTATTAACTGGTAAATCTTTTAAATAAGGCGCCTTAATATGCAACTTACCTATATTATTATCGCTAGCAAGCCCTAATTCTTCTCTATAATCAATTACAGCATCTAGTAATGCTTGTTCAGAAGTCTTTTCAATGTATACAACAAAACTACCACAATCTATAGGTAAATCTGAAGATTTTTGCTTATCTTTAGGACAATAACTTAACTCTATATTAGCATTAATTGTGCCAGCAGCTATAGCCTTAATCCGCAAATTTAGTTGCTCTGTTTTTGCTTTTTTAGGCTGCAACTTTATTAAATTAGTAAAATGTAATTTTGCTGATTCTGTTAATGTTAGAGACACAGACTGACTATCTCCTATAGATTTAAAGTCATTTATAACTTGCCCGGGGCCGGACTCGAACCGGCACAGAGGGTGAGCTCCGAGGGATTTTAAGTTATATTCTAACTTCATTCTACAATCAGTAACAATAAATATCAACAATAAAATCAATGACTTAGCCGTAAACGATAATTGCTGTTTATTGTAATAATTTGCCATTTTTTATTTGCAATTGCCCCAGGAGTGCCCCAAGGAATTTGGTTAAAAAAACATTTTTCCAAGACAGCAGGTGTATATGCAAAAAAGCCTTTAATTCATCGCTACTTACGTAATTATGTACGGATTATATATGTTTCAAAGAAATTCAAAATTTTAAGCCCCACGTAGTCTGTTTTATATTTGAACTTCCCTGGGTAATAATAGGTAGAATAACTAATAATTCTTTCTTTTATCAAATCATAAAATTTACGATTATTACTAATAACTTCTTTATAAAGTGCTAAATCTAACTTACACAAATGCTTGTAAATTTCATTTAATATTTCTATAACATATTCTCCCAGTAATTGCAGCACAAACGCTACTACGAAGCTATGTTTACACAGAATGATCCTTTTTAAAAATTCTTCTCTAATATATCCATTGTGGTGTCTAGTCATAATACAGTTAATAATAATTTTTTGTATATCCGATAACGAAGTTGTTGATATACTTTTACAGGCATCCACATTTAAATAAATTCTGTAAGGTATCAATAAAAGCTCATTATCAACAACAATTTCAATTTTATAATTAATAGGATACTTCGATGAGAAATCTATTAAATTAGTAATAAAATTAACATCATTTTGTAAAAAACTAGGAAATGCTTGCTTTAATTGTAATTCAATTGAATATTGAGTTAAGTTCATATTTCGTTTTTGAGAAAAGACGCCATCATGCAACAATGACTCATTTTTTTCGACTACAGCACCAAGATTAATGCTTCTGTCTACAAATTTTATTATATCTTCTTTTTCAGCTACAGCACTAAGATCAACACCTTATTTTGTAAGGCTAAATATTTTCCATAGACCGTAATGATTTTTAATAGCTGCGCAAATTTGTTCTTGTAAAAGTTGTTTATGCCATTTTTCTTGATCCATTATTGTGTCTCTCTAGTCTTAAGCTCTACCCACAAATGCTGCTTGCTGAGCTAAACCACTGATTCTTGAACGCTAATACAAAATTACCGAGTTGAATTACTGCCTTTTATAAGCTCCAACAAAATAGAGCTAGGCTTACTAAATCCAGCTGCGCTAGATCTTTCATAAGCTTCTTCTTCTTTGTAAATAATATCTTTTTCTTGAAAGTATAACTTAACTACCTCTGGAATTTGGTCTGGAGGATACTTACGCCAGCCTTCTAATCCTTCTAAGGGGGGAGTATTAACATTTTCTATTTCTTCATAAAAGCCTTGTTCATTAGGAGCCCCAATATTGAATAGGGCCTCCTCCCATTTTGATGGAGCTAATTTTAAATAATATGAATTACTATCTTCTGTTTCAAATTTTATTTCCCAATTAGAAGGAATATAGTTAGATAATAATTCAAACCTATTAGCGTCAGGTATCCTTAATTCTCCTTCGTCGCATTCTATCCTTAACCTTAGACCACGCTTACTCATGCTAACTGATAATACTATGTATATTTTCCCTACAGTTAAGATTCCATTACTGGCTCCTAATTCCTGTGTTTTTTTACCATCTAACATTATGTTTATACATTTTACTTTCATAAAAAATTTTCAATACCTAATTACATACATTTAAATTCTCTACACGTTCGCATAACTAAAAAGCCAACCATTCCTAACCTACAGTAAGTTTAGCCTCTATATGGCACTGTACTGGTTATATAACCATATTAATTAACGATTTAGTTTTTGAGACCCATCATATCTATGGCAAGGATCAAGTTGCGATACTGGCTCTTGTCCAGTTTTTCTTACTGTTTTTGCATTTGTAAAAAGTGTAACGTCATCACCACCATACTTGCTAGTGTTTACATATTCATCACAATTTTTATGCTGAGTAGTATTAGTAGCAGCAGCAAAGCCCCCTTTAACTTTAAAATCATGTTCATACATCACTTCATCGGTTTTCTCGTTATAATAAAAATGAATACTAGCTTTGTTCCCAGTACCTAATGTCGCTGTATTAGTACTATATTTTGCCCAATCTGCAATTGATTGCCCATTTTTAGTAAGAGCAGCTATAACTTCTTTATTTTTTAAATCATAACCTTCTTTTAAACGATTATCTGCATTTTTTGTACACTCTAACGCTTTTGCAGTTAATTTTCCACTGCTATCTAATAAGCCAGCCTCTTTAAAGGCTAATTCTGTTCTTAATTTTAGTCCATCTCTAAAATCAGAATTATTTCCATATTTACTACTACCAGAACTATTGTTACCTCCGCCAGCACCTCCTCCACTATTTGACGAGGTATTCCTACCGCCACCAAAGCCACCTCTATTTCCGCCACTTCCTGATGAATTACTATTGCCATTACTACTTATGTTACTACCACTAGATCTAGTAAATCCACCGCTACCAGAACTGCTATTGCTACTAGCTTGAGATCTCACTTGTACACTGCCACTACTTGTATACGTAGTAGCTGGCGCTCTGGCACTGCTACTTGTTGATTGTTGGCTATACGAACTTCCTCGACCAGCATTACTACTGGTAGCACCATAACTACTACTGCCAGCTTGAGATCTTACTGGCACACTGCCACTACTTGTATACGTAGTAGCTGGCGCTCTAGCACTACTACTAGTTGATTGTTGGCTATACGAACTTCCTCGGCCAGCATTACTACTAGTAGCGCCAGAACTACTACTAGCTTGAGATCTAGCTGGCATGCTAGTGTTAGCACTAGTAGTTTGAAAACTTCTAGCTGGGGTACTAGTTGCTTGTTGATTAGAAAATCCACTCCTACTAAAATTATTACTAGCTTGTGATCTCATAGATACATTGCTATTTGCTGCGGCCATGTTTTGAAAATTTCTAGCTGTACTAAGAGCAGCTGTATTAACTGTTGTTATATTTTGTCCAGTAAAAGCATTGCCCATCATCCTACTGAAATTCTGGTTGGTTCTATCTATAGAATTAACCCTAGGCGCAACCATAACTCCACCATAAACAAATCGAGAGCTATTATCGGCCACATGGTGTCTTACACTAGCAGGAACCCATAAACATTCTTTAGTTAAATCAGTATGTTTTCCTTCTTCTGCTCCTAAACCAAGTTTCTTAAATCCTTCTAGTAATTTCTTAAGATTGGTAATCTTTTGATGTAATTTTTCTTTTTCTTCAATAAAATCTTGTTTGGTTAACTCCACAGCAAGTTCGTTCGTATAACCTCGCATCGTATCGTTAATTAAACGATTTAATTCTGCCGGTAATAATAATTTTAATCTTTTGCTAAAAGCTTCATATAATTGTTTTTGCATTTGCTCTATTCTGGCAGCATTAATCTTTTGGGCAATATCATGTTTTTGATTACAAATTTGTTGCCAAATCTTACCGCTATTTTGATTCCAAGCATGGCTGCCGTGTTTCCTAGTGATATCAACACTGTTTTCCTGGTAAAGATCTCTACAAATTTTATCTACATCAGCAGAATCAACAGTAACTATAAGTTTTTTGATTTGTTTTGAAATCTTAGCTAAACGTTCTAAATTTTGCTGATAGAGATTATTAGGCAATATGCTTTTAATGAACTCTGCATTGTGATATCTAAAAGTTGCAAAGTCTACTTCGTCTTGATCTAATTTTATCCTTTTATTAGGTATATCAAAATAATCACTATGGTTACTAGCGTGAGAATCTTTTTGTTCCCAACTTGGCAAAGCAGATAATAATTTTTCAAGATTATTAATAGTTCGTTTTGTTTGCTGTTGTTTTCCATTAAGAATTTTTATGGCTACCGTCATTTTACTCAATTCTCTTAAACGAGCAAACTCTAAGATATATTTACTAAATTCATCATAGTGATCAGTAAATTCTTGGGCAAAAATATATTCAGGAGAAAAATATGTTGGTTCTTTACTTAAATCAGCCATGGCTTTAATTAATTTATAAACAAACATAGAATTGTTTATTGTTACTATAACCTTGCCATTTGCGTCACGAGGATGTTTTTCTAATTCTATTTGTTTTTCCATATTAAAAATAGATAAATCCTTTACTTTATAAACTTTATGCTTTTCTATAAAAAGCACTTCGTACTTATCTTGTACGAATACCATAGCTGGCCCATTAATAATTATACGACCTTCATAAAGATCTGATTTTTGTGAAAGTGGTAGCACATATAAATCCCAACCTTCATGTTCTTTGGGAATATCTACCAAATTACCATGTAAATCACGCTCCATAGTATGTTTTTTAACTACCATTTTTATATCTGATATAGCAACTTTTTCTACGTCACCATCATCTAATGTAGCTTCGGTTATTTGTTCAGCTTCTATCCAAAAACGATGAATAGAACCAGTTGAGTCTTGATTGGCTTTATGAAAATCATCAATAATTTTTTGTAAATTATTAGGTAAATGTTGAATTGCTTCTTTTATGGAACGCATATTATAAGGATAAATTCCTTGTACTTCTTGTCCTACAGTTAAAAATTTTAAGATATAATCAGTCAACAACATAGTGTTTAAAAATTGGGTTTGATAGATATCTTCTGGTTCAAAACATATGGCGTTAAACGGATGATACATCATAGTTGGATCTACCGGATCTAAACTAAAATAAGCTTCAGTAATATTTTTTTCTAGCATCTCATTTAAATCATAAACTGTAAAAGCATTCTTTTTGTCACTAAGACAATAGCTAGTCAGTTTGTTTAAAGTAAAACTGATCTCGCCAGTTTTATTATTAAACTCAATTCCTTCTAACGAAGCAAATGATGGCATACAATGCTCGACAAACCTTAATGGTTTTATTAATTGCATCCAGCCATCAGCATCTCGTTTAATCATTACTGGTTCTGTTAATTGTTCATTAAGATCTGTAAACCTCCAATTATTATTTTCAAGTAATAATTGCATTAATTCTAACCTAAATTTGTTTTCTAATACTGGATCATAACGTTCTTGATACCAGTTCTTAACACATGCTTCATATGCTTGATACATTACATTAACGTGTTCATGTTCAATAGAAACTTTATTAGTTGCAGATTTGTTCTGCTCTATAATTGCAACTAATGCATGTAAAAAACTTCGCATTATTCCTAGAGTTTGTTCCTTATCTCGCAAAAAATCTATATTGGCTTGTAGCTTTATATATAAAGGAAATAGATCTGCTAATAACAACGCCCTGGTTTGAATAGCATCAACTAATTTTGTAACATCTTCATCTTGATAGCTAAATGACGAAATAAATTTAAGACAATTAATATGGGTATATATTTCTAAATCTGGTGCTGAATCATTGGATAAAGCAATTGCTTCCCTATAAGCACGTAATGCTAATTTTTCATCAGCTTTTTTTACACTTACTTCGTCTTGCGGACTACATGATGCTTGTTGAAAATAAGCTCCAGCCTGTATAAGCACATTGACTATAATTTCTCTACTAGCAAATGGTATTAATACCGTTAACCAATTTAAAGTATCAAAACCACGTTCCCTATAGAAATCAGCAGTATGAGGCTCGCCCGCACTTTCCATAGCAAATTGTTCAAATTCATACAATTTTTTTAGAAAAGCAGTAGTTCTTAGTAACCTATCATTTTCTATATTATCTTTTACATTTGCTAATACTTGTTTTGCTAGTATGCTTAAATAATTTTTAGTTATCCTGGTATTATTTAAAGACAACCTATCTGTTTCTTTAAAACCAAGACTACATTCTTGCCAAAATAAATGTAATGCTTGTGAAAACAACTTACGAAAATATTTGTTTTGTAATAATGGAGCAACATATGGCATAGATTGTTGAGTATTATTGCACACAAAAGCAGTTATTTTGTTTAATGATTCTAATAATTTACCTTCCTGTCCTTTAGTAATCCCACCAATGTTTAAAATTTCTAATATACCACTATATAAATTATGTACCGGGTGGATCTTGCCAAGCTGATTTAAACCTTCTGTAATTAATTCTTTTGCTTTAATTAAATTATTACCAAAACATTGTCCTTCAATAAATTTAATAAAGATTTCTACGGCTGTTTGCGGAGTTAATGGTTTAGATAATTGCTCTAGTTCTTTAAATTCAACTTCAGTTGTTAAATTTCTTTGAGCAATACAAGCAAATAAATCTTCGTACTCAATCACCTGCACTTCGCCATTATCAAGTGTAATGTCAAAATATAAGTCGGTTTCAAATTTCTTAAAACAAGAATATACTGGTATTGGTTTTATATCCTCTAGTTTAAATTGATTAACAAGAGAACTATGTAATTCCTTATAGTGTTTAGATATTCTTTCTTCTCCGGTATCTATATGTTCAAATATTTTTTTTCTTAAAATTTCATCTAAGTCTATACTAGATGTTTCTATAAAATCTGACTCTTCCACTTGCTGTAATAATTCCGTATGAGCCTGATTGATTAGCTTCATCATTTCTACGCTACCACCTTTATCAGGATGGTGTAACGCAGCTTTCTCTCGATAAGCTTGAATAATACGTTGCTTACTAGCATTTTCTTCTATGCCAAGGATCTCGTGAGCATTAAACATATTTTAATTCCTAATAATTCGTTCTTAATGAAGGACTACTTTCTCTTCTTTTTGAATCAACTTCAACTACATCTTCATCAATATCATCAACATTTGTAGATTGATTAGGAAAGGTTGTTGATGGCGCAGCGTTATATTTACTATAAAAAAGTGAACCTCCTACAGAAGGAGCAGAACTTGTGGAGCCTGAATTAGAACAAGAACCTATACTAATAATATTTGCACTACTATCAACATTTAATTCTGTGACACTTTCCCTTTGTCTTTTTTGAGCTACTCTTTGTGATCTTCGTAAATCTTTATAGTCTTGGATAAGTTTTATAATTTCCGTATGTCCATAAATATTTGCTACTTCTTGTGCGTTTATCTTTTTTCTACTTGTCGATTTAATTTTATCTTCTTCGTATGTAGATAATTGACTACATTGATAATCAACATAAATATTTGGATGCGATAACAATTCTTGAACAATATCACTATAACCATATTTTGCTGCTAACCATAATGGACTTGGGCTACCTAGTTCTTTTATTATATTAATATCAATATCTGAACGCTCTAATAATAACATCACAATATCTAACTTGCCTTCTATGATAGCCTTAAATAATGGATAATTAAGATTAACATCTAGATCTTTTTGTTTTAATAATGCCTCTACAGTAGAAACATCTCCTTGTTCTATCATTAGTTCTAAAGGAGTCATATTTAATTTTGGTATTACATAATTGATATACATTGTCTCTACAGATAAAAGTTGTTTTACTACGTTCCATTGTTTTAATTCTATTGCACGATTCAGCGAAAGATTTTGAGCGCCTGGTGTTTTTACTATATTAATACCAATTTTGGGATGTGCCAATAGTAACGTTATTATTTCCTTGTTATTCTTTTCTATTGCTTTAAATAAAGGATTATGTAAATTAACATCTACATCTGGTCGTTCTAATAATGTTTTTACTGTAACGGCGTCTCCTTGTTCAATTATAGCTTCCAATGGAGACATGTTGAGATTTTCTATTACATAATTAATATTTATTGTTTCTAAAGATAAAAGCTGTTTTACTGTATCCCATTTTTTTAACTCTATTGCTTTATTTAGAAAAAGATTTTGAGAACCGGATAATTGAGATGCATTTATATCAATTTGTGTATGTTTTAATAATAAAGTAATTATATCTTTTTGTTCTGTTTCTATAGCCTTCAATAATGGTTTATTGAAATTAACATCTACATCTGGCCGTTCTAATAATGTTTTTACTGTAACGGCGTCTCCTTGTTCAATTATGGCTTCCAATGGAGACATGTTGAGATTTTCTATTACATAATTAATATTTATTGTTTCTAAAGATAAAAGTTGTTTTACTGTATCCCATTTTTTTAATTCTATTACACTATTTAGTGTGCTTTTATTAATATCTTGCAATACATTTTCATCCAAAACACAAGAAGTCCATGCCATATATTCATAAATATTACTGTTTTTTATACACTTAGATAATAAAGGATGAATATATTCGCATGGTATAGTAAATTGACGTAATTGTTGCTTTTTTTCATACAACTTATTAGCTTCAAAAAGATCTGTAATCTCATTTAAAACAACGTGTTCATTTAAAGCATTTTGATAACGTAAATTGTATCTACTTAAAATGCTTCCAAATTTACTCATTAATGATCCATGCCTTCTTTCTAAATATTGTAACCTTTCCGTTGCTTTCTTTACTCCACCTTTTAAAGCGCTAGTAAAATTTGCTTTTGCTAGCGCATACAAGTCAATATGGTTTTCTAGCTCCTTCACCCCGCTTTCAGCATCTCTAAATCTTTCCCAGGTCATTGATTCAGGCTCTAATTTGTACCCTACTTTCCACTGAATTTTGTGTTCATTTTCTCTAGCCTCTTCCATCATAGCATCCCTATCTCCTTCCATTATCCGTGCACAGTGGCCTGTACGAGAATCAATACGTCCCCACCCTTTAATCTTGCTTAAATAATGACTACCTGCAGCATAAAATCCTTCAAATATGTTATTCCTTATAGCAACCATAGTTATCCAATTCTTTATATTTTTACTAATATATTTTCCATAACAATACCCATCATCTCCTATATCTCTTTCAAAAGACAATTCTTGGTTATCCAAAAGTAATTTTTTACATAAATCAATCGTTTTTCTTATTGAGTCATATCCAAAACAATTATTCTCAAATGAATATATGGTACCGTTTTCTCTAGGCCAAATACTTATTAGCCAATCTTCATTAAGAAAATATTTTGCTTGAGAGTGACCACCTTCTTCTGCTTTCTTAAACCATTTTCTTGCTTCCCCGAGGTTTTTGGTAGTGTGGCCTACTCGTGATGTTGTTAACCAATCTAGTATGGGACTATTTTGTTTTAGAAATCCATGCCCGCTTGAACGATATTCATAGATAAACTGTTCCAGCAGTCCCATTGGACAATTGTTTGATAACAATTCTACTTTTTGAGGATCCCCTTCAGTATTGAGAATAAACAACCTAACTGGACGTTTATCTTGATCGAAAATTACTAATGGAAGCGTATCTTTTATTTTGTCTAAATTATTACTATATTGACGATCAAACGTGGAAGATAGCATTAAATAAAGCTCACATTCAATCTTAGCCTGAAATCCTTCAAAATACATTTTACCTAAGTTAAATTGTGCATCTGCATGGCCTTGATTAGCTGCCAATAAATAATGTTTATATGCTTTTTCATTATTCTGAGCAACTCCTTCTCCTAACTGATACATTTGTCCTAACCGCCAATTAGCTTCTGCAACCCCAAATTCCGCAGCTTTTTGTACTAATTCCAAGGCTAATTGTTTATTTTCTTGTACTCCACGACCATAGAAATACATAACCCCCACGTTATATATGGCTAAACTTTTATATTTCATATCAAGACTATTTTGATCTCGCACCTCCATTTCAGAAGCTTGTTGATAATATTGAAACGCTTTAGCATCATCTTTAGTTACCAATTCACCTTTATCGTACAAATATCCTAATTGAAATTTTGATAATATATCATTTGTTGTTTCTAGTTGTTGTAATAATACTTGAATCGTTTTCATTGAATAAGATGCTCCTCTTAAAGAACATCCATGTTCTTGAATTTAAAATACTTTTTTTAATTGGCTGCATTATTTCATACAAAACATTGTAATATTGCGGGAGAAAAGCATTATTTCGTGTGAGATATTGACTATTATTTTTGTAAGATTATTTACACACAATACTAGTTAGTCAATATTGATTGAAGTATTAATAAATTTAAAAAACATTAAAGTTACGCCAATAGTTTAAGTGCTTCTTCATGGCTTACAATATCCAAGCTGTGCGTATTATCAATTTTATCGCCATAAATTTTTGGTGCTAATTTACTGGCAATCCATTTTCTAGTATCGATTCTTAATCGTGCTCTATTAATTTTTGCATTATTACAAATAATCTGTCCTTGCTTGTTAATTATACTGTCTTGTGATGAATCATCGGCAATTTCAATAATTTCGTCTACCAGAACTTCTATTTGCAGTCTTTTCGCTCGCGCGTATTGCTCGGAAAAATCGCTATGGATTTTTAACCAAGTAAATATAGTATCTTGATTAGGCCAGCCTGAATTGTCTTTACAGAGTCTTCCTATGCCTTTACTCGATGAAGCAATAGCAGTACAGATTTCATTGACTATTGCTAGAGTATAATTTGTTGGCCTACCTTTTTTTAGTTTTTTAGTAATCAATTTTTCTGCCTTTTTAATTAACAAATAGTTAATACTGAAATTTATGTTTTAGTATTAATTAAATCTAATCACTATAAATTTTTTAATAATAATAAAAATTGTTATAACTTTATTTAGTATACAGCATTATTACTAATTGGATTAAAATAATCTACCAATGATTTTTGTCTCTCACCATATTTCTCTATAAATCGATATGAATCAGCATGAAACCACAAGCTAAATGAGCCTTCCCAATCACCATGTCTTTGTTTATTACACTTTAACACACAATCACATTTTTCTAACCATTCTATTGTGGGAATTTCTGGGAAGACTATGTTCTGAATTATTTCTTCTTTTTTTTTATGTCTCC
Source organism: Gammaproteobacteria bacterium (assembly GCA_050012295.1). Taxonomy (GTDB): domain Bacteria; phylum Pseudomonadota; class Gammaproteobacteria; order UBA6186; family Azoamicaceae; genus UBA6186. Next base: position 33,435 of record JBEKHL010000003.1, on the reverse strand, counting down.
AAACAGAAAAACAATTATGTGCTAAATCAGTAACAGAACCAGTTCCTTTAATATCCAATTTTCCAGGAATATTACCTTCATCATCACCTTTTCTAGGATGAACAACTAAGTGGATGTGGCAATCATATTCATGTACAAAATCACAGAGTTGTTCTACAAATATTTTTTGATTATTATAATCATCTTCTTTAATGCCACATTTCAAAAAAGAATCTATCAAAAACACATTGATGTTATATTTTTTTACAGCATACTTAAATATTTCTAATAATTGTTCAGTTTTAGCATTACCAACTACATTAAACAACCATAATTTACCATCATACCATTTAAAGATAGCATCTATATATTCTTTTGTAGGCTCTTTAAATCCAGCAGTTTGTTGTATTAATTTAACCAATACTTTTCTAGGGCGCGTTTCTAAACTAGCGATACATACTTTAGCTCCTTGTTTCATAAAACCTAGCATTACTTGCCCAAGCAATAAACTCTTACCATGACCATTAATACCAGTCCAAACTGATAATTCATTTGATCTAAATTGAACTTTTTTAAATGTTTTTTCCCATGGAAGCCTATATCCATTCTCTTGTTCATCTATAGAAGAAAATTCTTTAATTGTTTCTTCCAAAAATATAGATGCTGGCTTTAATTCTGCTGGATCTAGAGTAGCAGCTAAATTAAAACATTTTTCTAGATCTTGTTTGGTAACATTGTTCTGTAAACACTCATTAGCATCATTATAAGGTAATTTCACTATTCGACAACGATGCATGCCTAAACGTTTAGCTATTTCTTGCGTTGCTATTTGCCCTTCTTTATCAAAATCTAAACATAAGAATATTTCTTCATAATTAGCTAATTTATCAAATTCGTATTCTATCCATTGCTGTTTAGCACCTTTACCTCCTCCATATGGAACTGAAAATATAACATACGGTATACCATACTGATGTAATGTCATTGCATCTATTTCGCCTTCTACTATTACAGCTGAACGTATATCATCGTTTAACATTGCTTGCCAACCAAATAAACACGGTTCACAATTTGGAGCTGCTCTCATTTCTTTTTCTCCATTAATACGCTTTATTTTAAGATATTTTATCATTATTAATTTGTTATCTCTATAATAAGGAAAAATAATTTCTTCTTTTGTTGTAACAACTTTATATTTATTAATAGTTTCTTGCGTTAATTTACGTTCATTAATAAGATACTTAATACCTGCCTCCATTAATGTACAAACAGCTGAAGAACTTAACTGAGGCGTTACATATTTTTTTTTGCATGGCGATGGATAAAATTGTGATTGTAACAATGCTATCCCTAAATATTTTTTAATCTCTTCTATAGCATCTAAATAATTACAACCACGCACAACACTCCATAAATTAATTATATCTCCTTTATGATCACCAGTTGCAAAATCACACCATACACCAGCTTTGTCTCTGTTTAAATTAACCTTTAATGATTTACCAGCACTATCATTAACATCTCCAGTTACCCATTCAGAACCATATTTTTTTCCATTTGGCAACAAATATCTAACAACATCATATATTCTGTTCTGAAGTTTTAGTTTAATTTCTTTTATATCATAATTTTGCATTTTAAAATTCTCCTTTGTAATGATTTTTAGTTAAATTAATCCTTTTTCCCATTCATTAACTAAATTATTATTTTTAAAAAATGGAGGCTTATTATGGTTGTCAGCAATTTGTATAAATTTCTCTATTTGTTCAGCACCCTTATTAAAAATATTAGAGATGCCATTGTATTTAGTATTCCGATCGTTATCACCCATATGAAATGCAGATTTAACACAACCATCAATAGCTTTTTTTAAATTATCAATGGTGAATTCTAATTTCAAAGCAGTATTTATTATTTTTTGGCGTTTAGGATCAAATTTTGCACGAGGATGATTCATAACTAACTTCCAATAATCGAACACTAGACTTGCATCCATAATTTTAGAACTTTGAGCACTCGTATCAGTAGCAGCTAAAATAACTGGATCAGAAAATACTCTTTCAATAACAACATCAGTAATTTTTATTTCCTGTTCCTGTTCCTGTTCCTGTTCCTGTTCCTGATTAGGCATAGTCTTTACCAAAAGCTTAGCTAAAGCTATTGGTAAGCCTTCATCTAAGGCTTCCCAGAAAGTTTCATGAAAGGCTTCCAGAAAGCCTTCACCCATACCTTCAATAAATATTTTAAACTCTTGATAAGCAATATTTTTTAATTCACATTCAGGTATCTCATCCCAATGCGATGCCCAACTTTTTATAACATTTGGTGATTGGGGCTTGTTAAATTTAATCGCATTTGGTATAAAAATAACTCGTGAATTTAAATCTACTTTTATCAAATCTTGCTTTATAAGTTCATCAAGGGCTCTTCGAAAGCCCTTGATAGACCATCTTAACTCTTCTGCCATAGCGGCTGCTCCAGCTCTGTATAAACCCGGAATAGATGTTGTGTAAGGATTTGTTAGTAAATATAAAAATAATGCTTGCCCACTTGGCTTAACAGGGCTAATGGAACAAAATTTTTTGTCCCCCCATATACGGACATCAATAGATCTATAGCGCATATAATTGAGCCTCCTTAGCTAGATTTTCTATCTCTTCCCCAAGTTGTATCAATTCACAAAGGATCTGCTTAAACCTGCAAGCATAAAATACTTGGCTGTTTATACCTTGATAACGTAAATGTGTTTCAATTGGGGCTTTGGCATAAGAATGGCTTAACCAAAATGCTTCAAGTATTACTGTTATTTCTTCTAACAAAAGCTTAGAGTGCTGATTTTTAATATCAAAATCTTTATGCATGATTTACACCTCCTTGGCCTTGTTGATCTATATAAGATTCAAATTTTTCAAGATCTATAAGAACTTTTTTACCCAACCTGCGTATGCAACAAGAAAACCCATTTTGTTTTTCGTTAAAGATTAGCCATCGAATAGATGATTCAGTGAATACCCCTGGATATAATTCTGGGATTTTTTTAACTGTAGCCAGTCTTTTGTTGATATAGATCGTCATAAATAGTCTCCTGTAAGAGAAGTTGATTTACTTAGGTGGCAAATTGCCATCTATTACAGGAGAAATTATGCTGAACGGTTTTCACGACTAATTTCACTTTATGAAGATGTGAAATTAGTAGTGAAAGTATTTTTTATGATTTCTTGATCTTAGAGATATAATTTTCAAATGTAGCCCTCTGCATTGTTCGCTCCACGTTTCTATGTGAGATCCAGTTGATCTTAGCATTATGCTCCGTCCAAGGGCTCATTTCTTGAATAATTTGACAAATCCCATCATCTACCCATTTTTTTAATATATTCCATATTGTCCTAGGTGATTTGTCTTTAGATTCGTTATAAGCTCTAGCTATCTCTAGATGTAATGCATGCAAATGCGATCTTTTTTGCTTTGACTCTTTACCATCTTTAACTACAGTTCTAAATGCATTTAATGTATTATTTTCTTCATTGCTAATTGATGATTCACCTAAAAATTCTATAAACATTTCTGGAATATTAGAAAAACCTCGATCAAATGCCCATCGAATATAAATAATAGGATCGGCAATTAACACTGTTCGTTCAGACATAGTTCGTTCCATTAATAAAATGTTACCCGCAAGATAATCTTCTTCCAAAGCCTTCAGTATAGTTTTATAATTTTGGGATTTATGGTATCCGGAATTAAGCTGCCAATGATAATCATTTGGATCTTCTCGCACAAGCAGATGGGCAGCTATGTTATGTATCCATTGCCTACCTTTCTTTAATACATGACTATACATTTTTTCGTAACCTGTTCTCGCATATTCTTGTGATGGCTTAAAACTTTCGTACACCTCTTCGCTCATGCAGGCTATTTGTCTTGTACGAGAACTCATTGTAAAAATTCTTCTTGTCATTATTTTATCCCTAGTTAGCAGGTTCTAAACCAAAAATTTTTTCATTCATCCTTGCTACTACCTTGCTAGTGTGCGAATCAGATAAATGCGCGTAACGTTTAACCATCTGTAAAGTTTTATGTCCAAGAATTTCTGCTATTTCAGCAAGGCTAGCTCCATCCATAGCTAAATAAGATGCACAAGAATGCCGCAGATCATGAAATTTAAAATCGCTAATTTCTGCACGTTTTAATGCATTTTCCCAAGGAGTACGAATATCAATTGGATTTTTTAAGTCTTTACCTGGAAATACTAAATCACAGTCTGGTAAACGCTTATTAGCAAGATCTTTAATAAGGGTTAATGCGTGCCCAGCTAAAGGCAAAACTCGGCGTTCACCATTTTTAGTTTCATGTAAAGTAATAACACTGCGAGCAAAATCAATATCATTCCATCGTAATCCTAAAATCTCCATACGACGACCACCAGTAGATAAAGCTAGAACTGTAGCTGTATACAAATATAGATTATTAGTTTCTTTGCAGGCAACTAATAATCGGTTACGTTCATCATCCGATAAAAATCGTACCCGACCACGTGGTTCTTTTGGTTTAGTAACCTTACGCATTGGCGTATCATCCAGCCAACCCCATTCTTTAACTGCTATGGTAAATACATGCGATAGTGCAGCCATATACCTAACCACCGTAGAAGGAGAACGTTTATTACCACGAATGGTAATACCAGATCCAAGTTTATCCCTACGTTCAGCAATAAGTGCCGGAGAAAGATCTGCAAGCGCATATTTTCCTAATTCAGTTTTCCACCACTTTAAATGTAGAGTTCTATTTTTAATATTTTTAGGCTTATGGGGCAGTATGTCTCTTATATAACGATCAATCATTTCACCAACAGTACGCCGTTTTGCTTCAGTAGTTTTAAAATGCCGGCCTTCTCTAATTGCTGATTCTGTTTGTTGTACCCACTTTCTGGCATCGGTTAACCTTTCAAAAGTTGCATGTTGAGCAGGAAAGCCCTTAAGCCTGATTTTAACTCGAAAAGAGATATTACCATCCTTCCCAATTCGTTTTTCTATATTCGCCATAATAATTAATCGCTATCTTTAATAAACCAATGGCAACAATCTACAATAAATCCTAAAAAATAGCAACATAGGATAGCTTATCCTATCTAATATTCATACAATCTCTTGATATTATTGAGTTTAATTAAAATAATATTATTTATGGGGCATTGATGGGACAATATCGGACAATAATTTGATATTTATATATTAAGATGACTTGTTTGTTGATATAGATAATTACTCTATTAAGTTGACCAAAACAAGACAAGTTAGTTAAGTTTGCAATTTAGTTTGATTGGATATTCTGGTGTGATTAATAGTTGTAGTTTTGGCTGTTATTTATTTTCAACTGCCCCAAAAGTGCCCCACAGCCTTAAAATAATAACTTTTTATTTTAATCAATTTTAACGTAACTCATTGATTTATATATTGCCCGGGGCCGGACTCGAACCGGCACAGAGGGTGAGCTCCGAGGGATTTTAAGTCCCTTGCGTCTACCAATTTCGCCACCCGGGCTTTTTATACACTAATATCTATCTTATGATCAGGCTGAAGCCGGAATCGAACCGACGTCCACGGCTTTGCAGGCCGCTGCATAACCACTCTGCCACCCAGCCCATAAAAAAAATACCAAAATTGTAGCGGGAAACGAGGCTCGAACTCGCGACCCCAACCTTGGCAAGGTTGTGCTCTACCACTGAGCTATTCCCGCTTATAGCTGGGTTCATTCTACAACAAGATAGAGCATCGATGTCAAGTAGAGATTAAGATATATACTGAATGCATATGAGTTTTCGGTGTTTTACAAATTAAAAGGCTGTTTGTCTGAGCCCGTAGGGCGAGTTTACAGCTTTTTAATTTTAGAATACCGAAAATTCATGTGTGTTCAGTATACTAAATGCATATGAGTTTTCGGTATTTTAAAATTACATGGCTGTTGTTTGAGACTTGTATGGAGGTCTTAATGATTAGTAATATCAACTGGATAACCAATAGCATTTTTCAAATTTTTATTGGCATATCCCCAATCTATACGGCTTTTAAAACGTTGATAGTATTCGTTTATGATGTTTTCTAATAATTCTTGTTCAGTTAACTCTTCATCATTATAGTATTTTTCTTTGAAAGACTCGTGAACTTCTATGTATAATTCGCTACCCTTCTTCCCAAGTTTAATCGGCTCATGCACTACCCTCACCTTAGTACCAACCACCGACAGGTTAAATAAAGTTTTAATATCTTCTGGATACATACGAATGCACCCACTACTGCTTCTTAAACCAATGCTACTTGGCGAATTAGTACCGTGAATTAAATAATTTGACCATGCTAAATTCATAGCATATTCACCTAAAGGATTATGTGGTCCTGGAGGTATAAAATCTGGCAAAATTTTACCTTTATCTTCAGAATATTTACGAATAGATGGGGGGGGCACCCAAGTTGGATGGTCCCGTTTACGTACAACTTTAGTTTCACCTAACGGGGTTTGCCAGCCAAGCCTACCAATACCAACCGGAAAAGTAGCAACGGTTTTACGATCCTCAGAAAAATAATATATCCTAAATTCAGCTAAATTTAATACGATACCCTCCCTAGCTCCAGATGGTAATATAAACTCGGTTGGAATAACAAGCTTAGTACCTACTTTAATATTCTTAGGATTAATCCCTGGATTTGCGCCTATTAATTCGGTTATAGCGAGATCAAAACTCCTGGCAATCGACTGTAAGGTATCTTTTTCTTTAAAAAAAATCGTTTGTTTAGTTCCAACTATATCGCTATTTGACGAGATATTGAAAGTCAGACTATAACAATAACCACTATAAATACTAATGTAGACATTAGTCAAAACACTAATATATTTTATAAAATATTTAAAAAATACTTTCATATTTATAAAAGTAGCGCAAAAATTTTAATTGCAATTGCATAGTTCCCTATAGTATTTTGCTTTGTTTTTTGTTAATTTTAACTTTGCAGAAGTTTTAAAAAATATTTTTATATTAATTTCATTAAATAAAGGAGCTAATTTATGGCGAAAGCTAAGAAAAAATCTACAGTTACTACCAAAAAAACAACAAAATCTAGTAACAAACACTCTCATCCAGCAAAAACTTCTAAAGTTTCTAAATCAACAACTAAAGCTGCTACTAAGGCACCTATGCACAAAGATCTACTAAAAAATCTTAGTAAGCCCTTAACTAGAACTCAACAAATTGCTCATATAGCAAGCACTAATAATTTACCTAAAAAAGATGTAACTGTTATAATGAATTCTCTTGAACAAATGATTGCTCATCATTTAAAAAACTTAGGAGAAATTTCTATTGGCGGATTAATCAAATTTACAGTTATTAAAAAACCAGCAACTAAAGCTAGAGAAGGTATAAATCCATTTACTGGTCAGCCAACTATTTTTAAAGCAAAACCAGCAAAAAAAGTAGTTAAAATAAGAGCGCTTAAAAAAATAAAAGATATGGTCGTTTAAATTTAAACTCATACCCACAAAGAGGGGCCTATGTAATGGATCCCTCTTTTTTAGAAAACCAAAACCACAATTTATCCATTAATTTAGCAAACGCCCCATTACCAAGAATATTTACGCAAGTTATAACCGGATCAAATAATATATACAGAGCTGTAATAAGCGACATCATTTCTGCATTAAAACCTAGATGCGCTTCTAACACTGGAAGCATTACTATAATACCACCACCAGGTACCGCTGCTACTGAAAATTTGGCTAATATAAAATAAAAAGTAAATATAGCATAATTCATTAATGATGGTTCTATCATAGAATAATTTTTAAGTACCGCATAAGCTAAAATAGGGATAGCAAAACAATCCCCTACTAAATGTATATTAACTGTTGCTGGAATAACAGAGCGCGCTAAATCTTTTAATTTAGCATTGTTTTCTGCCCCTATAATAGTAAGCGGCATACTAGCCGCGCTAGACATAGTACTGAAACCACTAATAGCAGCAGGAAGCATATTTTTAATGCTAGTTAATAGACCTTGTACTTTATAATTACTTAATAAAAAATACGCCAATAGTATATAAGTAAACTGTGCTAAAGCTATAATTATAAAAATTAAAGAATAATCTCTTATAACCAAACTAACTATCCCATCATATTTAAGTTTTGCTATAAACCCAGAAATAAATAATGGGATTAAAAAAGTAAACCATTTAAGAATTACAGAAATTATTACTTCCAACTTAATAGAAATTCGTTCAGCAAGTTTATTAATCTTGTTCCCTAGCTTTTTCCAATTTAAAATAATTCCTAAAATAATTCCAGCAAACATAGCCTTATCATTAGCAATAAGCTTAGGTAAATTAAAAATCCATGCCGGCTCTAAATTGACTTGGTTCTCTGGTAACAAAATAGATAAATCAAAACTATAAATCCAAGTTCCTACCATATGACTAGTAAATAAAGCTAAAACACTAGAACAACAAACCCCTATTAAAATTAAACTAATGATTCGTGTTGCATTATGTACCAAATGAATGGTTGTTCTAAACAACAAACCAAAAATTATAAATGGTAATAAAAATATTATTATAGATTTTATAGATAAACTTATCGCATATAAAAATTGATAAACCTGCAACGGTATAAATTTACCAAAACATATTATTGTCAAAATAATAATCAATAACATGCCTGTCATTGAACTAATTTTATAAAACATACTCTATACTATCCGGTTGTTTATTTATATTTTGCTTATTTATATTAAGATCTATTAATATATATTTAAATAACCTACATATGGCATACATATTAATTAATAACATAAAATTTAAAAATAAATCAGCCAAATTCCATAAAACCCGCACTTCAAAAAATACTCCTAAAGGAATAATCGCTACAAATACATACCTAAATAACAATATATATTTATGATTTTTTAAATCTTTACACAAATACTGTACTGCACTTTCTGCACAATAAGCCCAAGTTAAAATTGTAGTAAATGCAAACAAACACAAAGTAACGTTTACGACAAAAGCAGCCCAATCACCATTAGATAAGCCAATTTTAAATGCAGCAAGACACATACTAGTACTTTCTAGTGGCATCTGCCAAACATTAGTAACCAATAATACTAACCCTGTCAACATGCAAACTAATAGTACTACTATTGGAGCTAGCATGCTTATTAAACCTTGCTGCATAGCTATATCTCGATAATGTAATTTATCTTGAGATACTTGGGAATGTAATATTGGCGCAATACCAATACCAGTATCGGTTGCCATAATCCCTCTATCAAAACCAACTCTAATTGCTGTCTGTAATGTAAACCCTAAACCAGCCCCACCCAAAGCTTTAATGTCAAAGGCACTAGACCAAATTAATTTTAAACTAGGAAGTAATAAATCTTTATGTGCAAATAAAATACTTATACAAGCAAACATATAAAACAACGCCATAAATGGCACTACGCTAATTACCATGCGAGAAAATCTCTTTACTCCACCTATCATTACTATTGCTACAAAAACAGCCACTACTAAAGCCACTATTAAAGGTGAAACTCGCGCTTGATTTAAGGGTAATGTAATTGAATGTATTTGGATAAAATTACCAGTAGTAACTGCAGAACAAATTGTTAATATACAAAAAATTTTACTAAGGTATTTAGAGTTTAAACCTTTAGCCAAATAATACATTGGCCCACCAACCCAATTATTTTTACTATCTTGTTCTCGATATCTAACACCTAAAAAACAACAACAAAATTTAATGACCATACCAAACACAACCATAATAGTCATCCAAAACAAAGAACCTGGGCCTCCAGTAGTTAAAGCTACTGCTATACCAGCAATATTACCAGTTCCTAAATTACCACCTAATACTGCAGCCAATGCTCCAAAAGAAGAAAAACCTTGCCCCTTGTTATCACTAGGATTTACGGTATGTTTTATGGCAGTAATAATTTTTCTAAATTGAATAAATTTTAAAGTAAATGAAAAATATAATCCCGATAAAAAAACTACCGGTACTATACAATAAATAGCTAAATTATGCTTTATAAGCGCTAACAACTCTAATTTTTCTAACATCGGCAGATGTTATCATAAATATTTCTAAAAATAAAAAATAACCATATAAAATTTTTAAGATTGTTTTATTTGGTGCATGTGCACTTTTAGTTTTTGTTATAACTAACGTGTTTTTTTATAAAATTTATATTATAATTTTAAATTATTTTATTTTACTACTTTATTATAATTTTACTGAGTAAGAATAAACAGTTAGGGAAGACAATTATGCCGCTTTTTAATGATATCTTAGCACAACCCATTAATTTAATTCATAGCTATATAAAACAAAATAAATTTTATACCCTAGAACAGACATCTATGTCTCTAACCGCACGTTGTACTGCCAATATGTATTGGCTATTTGGCAGAAACAACGAACTAACTGCAAAAAAAGTTAAATTAGCAGAAGAATTTGTAGTATTATTAGAGGAAACAACCGCTACTTTTAACTCAAGCAACCCATCTACATTAGACACAGTATTAAAAGCCATTCAAGAAAAAATAACTCTAGAAACCCAAACCGTTCTTGCAGAAAGAATTGCCCAAAAAACTGAACCTGGCTCTTATGATGCTAGCTTAATAGTTTTTGCAAAATTAATATCTTTTATGTTGGGGAGAGTAAAACCGCTGGAATATGCCTTAATAGCAGAACAAGAACGACCAGAATCCCATATAACTAAAATATTGCTTTTTTTAGAAAAAACTTTATTTACTGTAAAATTTTATTCTTTCGTACAAGAACAAGGCAGTCTATTAACAATACAACCTTATTTTAGTAGAGAACATAGCGAATATATCTCTAAAAAACTAACAGACACTGTACCAGCATTACATGCCACAAAAATAGATAAAACTGGACTTCCTCAAGAAATGATATTAGCTCACCAAAGAATTTTGTTACAAAATATTATTGCTGGTTTAATGTTCGATTTTCAAGATAAACAACAATCTATTGGCGTTAAAGATATTATGACAGAGCTAAAAGCGCTAAAAGATACTATAGAAAACGAACAAAACTGTTACGAACTAACTCAACAACACAACCAACTACACGGGAAAACCCCCATGCCTAGCTAGTAAACAATCTACTTTTTTTAATCTTTTTAACTACCAACCTGGCGAATTTAATAAATTGGTTTTTAAAGAAAAAACGGTTACACCTAAGCCAAAGTGGACATAAATAAAGTTCGATAATTTAACGAAGTAGCTTCGGCCACTTCGTTAATAGAAAGATTTTTTATAGCAGCTATTTTTTCGGCTATGTGTGGCACATAACATGGCTGATTAATTTTTCCTCTAAATGGAACAGGAGCTAAATAGGGACTATCGGTTTCTATTAAAATACGATCTAATGGTGCTTTTTTAACTACTTCTCTTAAATCATTAGCATTATTAAAAGTTATAATACCAGAAAAAGATATGTACAACCCTAAATCTAACGCCTTTTTAGCCATAGACCAACTCTCAGTAAAACAATGCATTACTCCTAAACCAGCTTGTTCTGCAGTCAAAATATTAATAGTATCTTCTTGTGCCATACGCGTATGAATAATTAACGGTTTACGAACAGTTTTGGCAATATGAATTTGTTGTATAAAAAAATCTTGCTGCTTATCAATTAATTTTTTATCATTGGTATGATAATAATCTAAACCAGTCTCGCCAATCGCAACCACAGAAGGATCGCTCGCTAAACGTAACCAATCTTTTAGATCTGGAAACTCTTGATCAGCATGTTCTGGATGTAAGCCAACAGAAATTTTTACCGAAGGAAACTTTTCTGCAATTTTAATTAACTCTTGGTGCTGTTCTGTTCGAGTAGCCACACATAATAAATTAGTAACTTTATTATTTATAGCGTTTTGAACAACATCATCTAAAGTAATACCCAACTTTTCTAAATCTAAAAAATGCAAATGACAATGAGAATCAACAAACATAAATCACATCGTATTAGTACGTTCACCGCTAGTTGAAAACACAACCAACGCTTGTTCTATCTTAGCAGCCAATTCTGCAGCAGAAGCCCCATTAAATTGTACTCCAACTCCTGGAGCCATATTATTAGCTTTTGCTGGAGTAATCCACACTACTTTACCATCCACAGGAAATTTTTTGTCTTCACTCAATAATGAAATTACTAATGACAAACTATCTCCAATACTAAATTGTTTTCTACTAGGTATAAACAAACCACCTTTTTCTACAAATGGCATATATGATGCATACAATACTTTTGGATCTTTTATCGCTAAAGATATTACTGGCGTTGCTGGAGCAGACGGAGTTGTGGTTGCCGTAACTGGCGTTGCCACCTTACTTTTATTAGGATCCTCTTGGTCTGCCATAGACATTCTCTCCAGTAAATTTAGTACACACAAAATTATCTAAAAATAATTGCCAATTAATTTGATACCCTAAAATAATTGCTCTATTAATATAGTTTAAGCTATCTAGCAGCTGCCATAATAAATTTGGAGATATTTTTTGTCTTATTTGTGATAATATAGAATCTTCTTTACCTTTTAGCATGTTGGTCACTATAAACCATAAACAATCTATCAATTGCTGTTTATCAAATTTGCTCCATTTTTCTACTACTATTCTTAAATTACCGTTATCTTGCACCCATATATTATATAAATCTTGTAATACCCCCATTTTATCATTATCTTTAATCTCTATGGAAAAAGTATTAATTTGTAGTACTCTACTTAAAATAGTAATAGGTAATGTTTTAGGATAATTACTAGTTAACAAAAATAATATTTTTGTTGAAACAGGTGGTTCTTCTAAAGTTTTTAAAAATGCGTTAGCTGCTTGCTTATTAATATTATGCAGATTATTGATTAACACTACCTTTCTGTTAGCTAAATATGGCACACTATTAGCAAAATTATTAACTTCTCTAATAGTATCAATTTTTATTTCCTGCTCTAGATTAATTACCAAATAATCTGGGTGATTCATAATTGCTAAATTGCTACCGTCTTCACAAAATAACCATTTAGCAAAATCTTCGGCAATTTTAAAAGTTTGCGTTTGTTCCCCAGATAATAAAACTGCGTGAGGCAAAGCATTATTTTTGTCTAATTGCTTAAGTTTGTTCAAATAATTTATTTGCATGTAAATTCTTATTTAATATTTCTATAATATGCTGTTTTATTGAAATTAAATCTTTATTAGCATCAACTATAAAATACTTTTCAGGAGTTTCTCTAGCTAGCTTTAGATAAACTTCTTTAACTCTATTAAAAAATTCTATCTTTTCTTGCTCTATTCTATCTATAGAGTTTCGGGTTTTTATTCGTTCTAATCCCACTGTTACATCCACATCAAATAACAACACTAAATCCGGTCTTAAATCTTTTTGAACAAAATTTTCTAAAAAAACAATACTTTGCATATCAATCCCTCTCCCACCACCTTGATATGCAAAACTAGCATCGGTAAACCGCTCACAAACCACAGTTTTACCAGAACGTAATGCTGGAATAATTAAATTTTCTAAATGTTGCGAACGAGCTGCAAACATCATTAATAATTCAGCTTGATTGGTTATTGATTCAGAAATAGTCTTATCTAAAAAAATTTTACGGATCTTTTCCGCAACAACAGTACCGCCAGGCTCCCTAGTATGCACTACACTAAGCCCTAAATTTTTAAGATGATCGACCACTAATTGAGCATTAGTGCTTTTTCCAGCACCTTCTATGCCTTCAATAGTTATAAATAAAGGTTTTTTATGTAGTGATCCGCTTAATTTTAACATAATAGCTGCTTAACAATTAGTTAGTTGGTAATGTTATATGGCTGTGTACCTTAGTCAAACAATAATAACACTGTATACAAAATCGATGTTTTATGTCAAAAATATTTATAACTTGATTTATCGGCATTTTATCGGCATTTTATCGGCATAATAATAAACAATCGATGCCACTTGTACTTGAATGAATGCATTTTATCTATTCTTTTTCCAAGTAAATTAGGAGTTAATATACTAATTTGCTTGGAAGTCTGCTATAATTAGATTATATGCAACAAACATTTATTAATCGTTCCAAATATTTAGAAGAAATTGAGTTTTCCTTCCAAACAGTACCAGTATGTGCATTAATTGGGCCAAGACAATGCGGCAAAACCACTATAGCTAAACAATATCTAGAAAAATACCAACATCAAAATAATCGCCAAATCTATCATTTTGACCTAGAAGACTATCGCGATGTTACCAAATTACAAGATCCCATGCTATTTCTTGGTTCCCTAGAAGGATTAATTATTATTGATGAAATTCATCATTTACCAGATTTATTTAAAAGTTTACGAGTATTAGTTGATCAAAAAAAAACCAGAAACTTTTTAATTTTAGGTAGTGCTTCACAAAAATTATTATTACAAACTTCAGAAACTTTAGCTGGCAGAATTAAATATATAGAAATGGCACCATTTTCTTTAGTAGAAATTAGTAATCAGCAACAATTATGGTCTAGAGGCGGATTCCCATTAGCATACTTAGCTAATTCAGATTTGATCAGTAACGATTGGCGACGCTCTTATATTAAAACTTTTTTAGAAAAAGATATTCCCAATTTTGGATTAAATATTGCTCCACAAATGATCCGTCGTTTTTGGCTAATGCTAGCACATTATCATGCTCAAATTTTTAATGCATCAGAGATCAGTAATTCTTTAGGGATCGATTATAAAACCGCACAACACTATTTAGATATTTTAGAATCAACTTTTATGATCCGCAGATTAAATCCTTGGTTTGCCAATATAAAAAAACGACAAATTAAATCTCCAAAAATTTATTTCAGAGATAGTGGTTTATTACATACTTTGTTGGGCATTGTTGACTACCAAAATTTAATTGATCATCCAAAACTAGGGGCATCTTGGGAAGGCTTGGCTATGGAACAAATCATTAGAGTACACCAAGCAGATAGCGAAGATTGTTATTTTTGGTGTACTCAAAATAATGCAGAACTAGATTTATTAATTGTTAAATATGAGAAAAAAATTGGATTTGAATTCAAATTTACCAGTAATCCAAAAATCACCAAATCTATGCATATAGCTATTAACGATTTAGAATTAGATAATTTAATAATTATTATTCCAGAAGGCGAAGAATTTCCTTTGCATGAAAAAATTAAAGCTTGTAGTTTAGAAAAATATTTATTAAGCATATCTAACTCAGAGTAAATGCAATAGATACACCAAAATATTAACCATTTAAAAGAGAAACACGTTGTTTTTTAATCCCATTTTGACTCTCCTCTCCTGCTCTCTTTCTTTTTCCTTCTATCACGCTATTAAAATATCCGGTAATAGTTCCCTGCCTAAACTTATTGATTATTGAACCAGTAAGTTCTTCTTCACCTACTTGTACCCCCACAGATCTTTTTTGCTGCTGTGCTTGTTGCAATTTAGCTACAGTTGTTTCTAGTTGAGACATTCTAGCTAAAAGGTTTTTAAAATCTTTTAGCCTTACTGGCGTTGTACTATCTCCTTCGCAAACAACTTCTGGTGTTAAATTAGAATTGTTTATTATTTTTTCAATTTTTGTTATTATCCTTTCAATTTTATCGCCAGTAGTATAAGTACTATTAAAAAACCATCGAGTAACGTCTGGCAATATCTCGTTTCTTTTTTTGTCCATTACTTCATTATCTTCTGTACAAATACCAGTTATGCTATCAACATCGGTACCTTCATATTTATAGTCTGGTCTAAAAAATTTAACTAAATACCCGAATAATTGCCTATGTTCTCTTTTAACTTCAGGGTTCTGTATAAATAATGCATAGCTTACAGCTTCTTTATAACTTTCATGCTCCGAGATTTTAAATATATCTGCGCCAGAACAAAAAAATAGATTTGCCAACTCTACGCAAATATAATCCCTACTTGTAGTAATAAAGTTAATATAATCTGGGTGATCTCTATGATCTTTATACGAAAGTAACTGTTCATTTTCTCTACCATTCAAAAACAAATAGTCGAACAAGGCATTTAAAAGACTCGTTTTAAGATCTTGTGTGGCTATATTGCTAGTAGCTAGAGTACTAGTTATGGAAGCAACAAATAATTTTATTACTTCCATATCATAACTTGCATTGGATGCCACTTTAATAGTAGAAAGTAGGGATTTGTTAAATGGATGGGCAAAATTTAAGTTGCTTATTAAATATTTTATTAGATAATTTTTTTTACAATATTCAGACATTGATTCACTAGCCCCATATTCTGCATCTATCAATGGCAACTTTCTTATAACTAGACTACTTAAGATCTTGCCTATACAATAAATTCTTTTATTATCTGATAAAGAATCTACGTCTAGTAATTTATCAAAAATTATCTTTAATTCATCTTCATTAAGATCTATTGTATTATTTACTAATGTTAAAATTACATCAGTAGGATCTTCACTAAGTGTATAATTATTTATTTCCTTGTTTTCAAGTAATTCTTTAGGTAGCCCATTAAAAATTTCTAACATTACCGTCTATTCATCCTATTTTTTATTATGCTATTTATTATTTTGTTTAATATAGAACTCCAATTGCTAATCAAGAAATTATAGCAATAACGCGATTATTTAATTAAGCCTTTGCCGCTGCTGCCTTAGTTCTGTGGCGGTTTCTATAACTTCAGCATCACTATTTGTAACCGTAACCTCTTCTGCTGAACTAAATGGGTTACTAAAAAATACCGTAGATTGTTGTCTTGAATCTTCGCTATTTAATGCAGATAGAGGCCGAGATGAACAACTAGCTGAACTTGAACTTGTAATAGCTGGTTGAAATATTGGTTCTAAAAGTCTTGACGAACCTAGCATCCTTTCAATGCCTTTCATACCTTCTTTAGCAAGATACATGGCAGTTGTGCCATATTGATGGCTAGATAGAACAACTGTCGCTTGAGTCAATGCAAAATTCGAGCCAAGAATAAAAGAAGTTTTATATTGATGAGATATTTCGCCATCAATAGTCCCTTGTTCTATATAGCTAAGTTTTTCGTTAAGCAATGCAGCTTCTAAGACTTTACCTTTTGAAGTCAAAAAATTAATCATCAGTTCTTTAGTGCGGACCATACCTTCGGCACGAGCAATTTCATCAATTTGTTTATTGGTCATTTCTCTTTGTTCTAATTCTCTTTGCTCTGTCTCAACTCTTGTCTGTTCTTCTTTCGCTAATCTTAATTGCTCTTTTATGCGTTCATTTTCGTTATAATTTTCTATAATCTCTCTCACTTTTTCTTTCGTAGCATTCAGCTTTACGATATCTGTGCGGATCCTTGTTACAATAGCATTTTGTTCTGGATACACAGGAGACAAAATGGAATTAGTAACCTCTGATATTTGGGCTAAGATATTTATGGAACTTACACCACCTTGTTCTACAAATCTACTTAACATTGCATGAATCTGATCTCCAGAAATTGCTCTAGTTGGCACTCCATGTAACTCATTAAGCGCCTTTAGTATTTCGTAATTTTTTTGTATTTCCGCGCATGCTTTACCTGCTTCAATCCCATAAGAATTATTAACATCTAAAAGTTCAGAACGGATTTCTTTTAATTTATTTGTTGCGGTATTTTTAAAATTGTTCTTAGTTTGCTCATCAACAGTACATTTTTGTGAAACGAAAGAATGATTGTTCCAATTGGCTATTGGCATTCGAGATGGAGGTATACTACGAAAATCAGAAAATAAATTATCTTGGACTAACATAGTTTTGTGATTATTTGAATCAACAAAATCAATAAACACATTACAATAAAGATGCCAATGTCCTTCAAACATGTCACCAATCGTAGTAATACTTCCTTCTAATTGAGGCTCGATACGACCAACTTGAAGTTTTTCCAATAAAGATACATATTTCAAAACTTCATTAGCAAGAGGATTATTATTTGCTGTTTGCTGAACATAATAATCAATAGGTAAATTTTGCATATTCCAACCTGATGGAAAACTCGAACAACCCGGCCTTTGGGTTGCAGTAGTATGCCCATTCAATAAATCCATTTGACTATGTAGCTGAGCAATAGGTTGCATGCAATCTATATGAAACCGATTTTCAGTTGAATTACGCCAGTTTGTTACAATATTAACAAGATTGACGATGCTTTGCCGATAAGATTGGACTGCTCTATCAACTACAGCTGGAGTCCTTGAAAAACTAATAAATTGCTCGGTAAATAGAGCTTTAGCAATAACATTATCAATTAATTGATCAAACGATCGATCAACGTTACCGATTGGTACATTTCCGTGATATTGAAGCCAACGTTCAATTAGCAAATTAAGGCCACTGATACTATCGGAAAACATGCAGGGGATCATCATTTTTTCTGCTTGAGGGAAACCAATAATCGCTGCCAAATAACCAAGACGATATTCTAATGGGGCAGCTAACACTTCCCTTACTTGTTTAACAGGGAATGATAATAAACGATGATCGTTTGGTTCGATAGCTCTTGTGTAGCCGTTACATCCCGGATCAAAACTATATTCCTCTAAGCTTTCAAAGATGTCCTTAAATAAATTACGAAAACTAGTATTATCTTGAGAATGCTCGTTGCCTCTAGTTATTTGATATAAAGCACTTTTAAATTTTTGTAAATAAATACTCTTTAAAAAATATTCTGTATTAACATTATATTTGCTCGCATTAATGCTTAGCGTTTCGATTTGGTTTGCAATACTTACGAGTTCATAGTGGTGTTTTTCTAAACTCTTAACAATATTATCAAGATAACCAAACACTACTTCAAAATTTTTTCGCATATCCATATGCAAATTTTGAATTTGCTCAGATATCTGTTGCAATTGGTTAGATATTTGTTCCAGCATCAATTGCAAACTGCGATCTGGTTCCGACTTTTGAAATATAGCAAACAATGCCAAACCAACACTAGCTATAGCAGTCATTGGAGATAACATTAACCCAAACGAAGCACCTGCTGGTAATGCAGATAATGTAGTAATAGCTGCATGAAGCTGAATTCCCATTGTACCAACCGTCCCCAGCATAGCAAGTTCGCGGCATCCAGTAGCTTGGCCAACGTTAATCAAAAAGTTGAATGAATTATAATAAGCTATTCTATCATTCTCTCTTTTTGAGTTCTGCATAAATTCATTAAAATTTTTAAGACTATCTCTCAAATCAGGATCTGATGTTTGGATTTCAAACGGACTTTGTGGATCAAAATTTTGATTAGCTTTTCTTCTTCTCATCTCTGCGTCGATCGACTCACGCAGCTCTTTTACTTGTTGCTCACTATAGCTCCCCTTTAATCTAACAATTTCTTGAGCATTTCTTTCTGTTAATTCTGCAGAAGTAAACGCAATAACTTGCGGTGTAAATGTAGGATCGCTAATAACTTGATGAAGCTCTTCTTTTGATGCATTCTTTAATAATTCACGAAGTTGTACTTCGGTAGAATTAGTTGAATATTTTTTAGCAAGATCTGAGCCAACAGTCACGGCAACTTTAGTAGCCGGGTGTTTTAAAGTGGCATAAAAAATTCTTAGAGCGGCATCATTTGGTTGGGATTTTAATAATGCTTGTATATTTTGGTTAAGGGATTTATTGTCAGGATCTATTTCTAAGCTTTTTAAATAGTTTTTTACCCACTCGGTTTCCCCTAAAATAGCGCCACCTTCCGATCGGGCAGTACGCCATTCGTCCTCTGCATTATCTTTTAATCCTTTAATGACTATTTTTCCAATCTCACCCAGTTTTTTAGCTGCTATCTTCGCATATTTTCCGTATGTTGGCGCATTTTCATAAAAAGCCATTGCCAAGTAATCTTCTGCAGTAAAAAACATGCTCACTCTCCTTGTATAAATCCCGCATAAGATACTCTATTTATAATTAGCTTGTCAATGCGTTCTATTACTTCTAATTTCCGAAACAGCTTTATTATGCTCTTCGAGTGACGCAGAAAACACATGCCCACCAGAACCATCTGCTACAAAATATAAATTATCATCTTCTGTTGGATTTAATGCAGCAACTATGGCAGAAATGCTTGGCATAGCAATTGGTGTCGGTGGCAACCCCTTATTACGATAAGTATTATAATCAGATGTTTGTTTAAGATCAGAATAATTTAAAGGACGATCAAAAACTTTCAAACCATAAATTACTGTAGGATCTGCTTGCAGCGGCATACCTGTTTGTAATCTTTTGTGGTACACCCCAGACACTTTATTCATTTCTTCAATAATTGCTGTTTCTTTTTCTATAATAGACGCCATAATTAATACTTCATACCTAGATTTTAATACTCCCTTAGTACTACTACTATTCCATAAAATATTTAATTTATTTTCCATAGCATCATAAGCATCTTGTAAAACTGCTATATCTTTAGTGTTTTTAGCAAATAAATACGTGTTTGGTAAAAACAATCCTTCACATTCTTCTGTTTCTGAACCAACTATGGAACGATTAATAGCACCTAATACTTCTTGACAGGTAGCATTAGTTAATGTCTGTTGAATTTTTGAGTTCTGTTGTAAAGCAGCTAATACTTGATCGAATCTTAATCCCTCTACAATGGTAAACTTGTGCAACAATACTTTGCCTTCTAATAATTGCTTCAATAATTGTACTGCTGTAGTTCCAGGAAGAACTAAATATTCACCTGCTTTTATTTTTCGATCATATTTGTTTACTTTGCTTAAAGCATATAACGTATATTGAGTGGTTTTTGATAAAATCTGATCTTTAGTTAATTTAGCTAATACTGATTTAAAATTTTCTTTAGGGAAAATCTCTAATATATATCCTTTATGATTAATATTAAGAACAGTATATTGCAATGTTAAATATTGATAGCTAATAAAAATAACAGCTATTAATACTAATAAAAAAAATTTAAACCTAGATAAGCCCATTAATCTAGTAGCCATTTTTTTTAAATCCTTTTAAATTTAAATATTTTTAAATATCAAAGTTCCATTAGTACCGCCAAATCCAAAAGAATTTGACATGCTAATGTGTAAATTTTTAACTTGTCTAGAACTTCCAGGAACATAATCCAAATTACAATCCACATCAGGATTAACTAAATTTATAGTAGCAGGAATAACTTGGTCTCTTAATGCTAATATTGAAAAAATTGCTTCTACTGCACCTGCTGCTCCCAGTAAATGCCCAGTCATAGATTTAGTAGAGCTAATAGGTATATTTTTAGCATAATCGCCAAACAAGCCTTGTATAGCTAAACTTTCTTCTACGTCACCAACTGGGGTCGACGTAGCATGCGCATTTATATATCCAATATCTTGGCCTGTAATTTTTGCATCTTCTAAGGCTAATCTCATCGCTGATTTAGCACCTACAGCTCCAGGAGCTGGTTTAGTAATATGATAAGCATCTCCACTCATACCAAAACCAATTAATTCCGCATAAATTTTAGCCCCTCGTTTTTTGGCATGTTCATACTCTTCTAAAACCAATACTCCCGCACCATCTCCTAATACAAAACCATCTCGATCTTTATCCCACGGTTTAGATGCACCAGCAGGATCATCATTTCTAGTCGATAAAGCGCGTAATGCATTAAATCCAGAGATCCCCAGCGGAGTACAAGCCTTTTCGGCACCACCAGTTAACATTAAATCTGCATCACCATATTTAATCATACGTGCCGACAAACCTATAGCATGAGTACTAGTTGCACAAGCAGTAACCACTGCAAGATTCGGTCCTTTTAACCCATACATAATAGAAAGATGCCCAGAAATCATATTAACTAAAGATGCTGGTATAAAAAAAGGACTAACTCGCCTCGAACCTTCTTTAGCTAAAATAGAACTAGTATTCTCTATAGAACCAATACCTCCTATCCCAGAACCAACCATAACCCCAAATCTTTCTAAATTAATATTATGAGAATTAAGATCTAGTCCAGTATCAACAATGGCCTGCACGCCTGCTGCAATGCCATATTGAATAAAAGGATCGCATTTTTTTACTTCTTTAGCCGCAATATAATTTTCTGGTTTAAAATTTTGAATTGTTCCTGCAAATTTAGTAGAAAAATCTGTAGTATCAAAAAAATCAATCAATCTAATACCACTTTTACTTTGCAAAATATTATCCCAGCTAGTTGGAATATCGTTCCCTAAAGGACAAATTATTCCTAAACCAGTAACAACAACCCTTCTACTACTTGTTGTTGCCATAACAATTATGCTTCTTCTTTAGAAGTTACATAATCAATGATATCTTGAACTTTATAAATTTTTTGTGCATCTTCATCAGGAATATCTATACCGAACTGATGTTCTAATTCCATAACTAACTGTACGTGATCTAAAGAATCAGCACCTAAATCTTCTACAAACGATGCTTCCGGTACTACTTTTGATTCATCTACTCCTAATTCCTCGACAATAACTTGTCTAATTTTTTTTACTTTTTCTTCCACAGTACCCATAATAACAGCCTCCAGTTATATATAAAAAAAAATTTAATTAATTCATTAACATTCCACCATTTACATGAATAGTATTACCAGTTATATAGCTAGAATTTTCACTAACTAAAAACATTACTGCTTTTGCTACTTCATCAGCAGTACCAAACCTACCCATAGGAATTTTACCTAATAATTGATCTTTAAATTCTATAGGCAAAGATTTAGTCATGTCGGTATCAATAAAACCCGGGGCAATTGCATTGACGGTTATCCCCCTACTAGCTACTTCTTGAGCCAGAGACTTGGTAAAACCAATTATTCCTGCTTTTGCTGCCGCATAATTAGTCTGACCAGCATTACCAGAAAATGCTATAACAGAACTAATGTTTATAACTCTACCCCAACGTAGCTTCAACATAAATTTAATACATGCTTTAGTCAAGCGAAATACGCCAGAAAGATTAGTATTAATAACCTTAAACCATTCTTCTTCACTCATGCGTAAGAATAAATTATCTTTAGTAATTCCAGCATTATTAATTAAAATAGCTGGTGAACCAATAGCTTCATTAATTTTATGCATAGCTTTTTCTATAGAGTGTGGCTCAGCTACATCTAGCATTACCCCTTTACTTTTATGGTTACCCAAAGTTTGTAAATTAGAATTAATAACTTCTGCACCATGTTCACTAGTGGCAGTTCCTACTACAGTAATACCAGCTACTGCTAAATATTCAGCAATAGATTTACCTATACCACGGCTAGCTCCAATTACTAACGCTACTTTATCTTTCAAGTTATCCAAAACTATAATTCTCCAAAATAAATTAAATTACCTTAACACCACCAGCTAGCTGAACTGCTACTTTTTCCCTAATTAAGCTTGGTACATTTTTTTCAGCTTCTAGCGCAGCAACCAAAATTGCATTACAAAATGCTTTGGCATCTGCACTACCGTGGCTTTTAATAACTATGCCATTTAAACCCAATAAACTTGCTCCATTATATTGATTAGGATTAAATTTGTGAAATATTTTATTTAAAATTGGCTTAGCCAAATATCCTATTAATTTAGAATAAAAATTTTCCGTAAACCCTTGCTTAAGATAGCATAAAATTAGCTTTGCGAACCCTTCAGTTACTTTTAAAGCAACATTACCAACAAAACCATCGCAGACTATTAAGTCTACTGTACCTTTATAAAGATCGTCACCTTCTACAAATCCAAAATAATTAAGTTCTGGTGCATTAGATATTAATATAGCCGCAGCTTTAACGGCTTCGGTACCCTTGATTGCTTCTGAACCAATATTTAATAAACCAATGCTGGGATGCTCTTTGCCCAATGCACTAACTAAAGCTGATCCCATAACCGCAAATTGAAATAATTGTTCTGCGGAACAATCTACATTAGCTCCTAAATCCAAAATACTAACTAATCGATCTTTAGAAGGCATAGAATATAAAATTGCCGGACGATAAACTCCTGGCAAAGTTTTAAGTACAAATCTAGCCATTGCCATTAAAGCACCAGTATTTCCCGCACTAACACAAGCTTCTGCTTTACCAACTTTTACTAAATTTAATGCGACCCGCATAGAAGAATCTGGTTTTTTTCGTAAAGCAACCGATGGTAAATCATCCATATCAACTGTCTGACTACAATTAACAATACTAATCCGTTTATAGTTTATTGCTAATTTTTGAGCCGTTAATTTTTGCTCTATTAGTACTTGGTTACCAACTAAAATTAAATGTAATCTATCGTCAACAGATAATGCCATAAATACAGCTGGTATAGTGATCTCTAACCCGAAATCACCCCCCATCATATCAATCGCGATATAAACACCGGGATTATTGTCGCGATTATCCTTCATCTACATTATCTATTTTTTTACTATCAACTTTTTTTACAATAACTTGTCGACCCTTATAGTAACCTTTCGGGGTTATGTGATGGCGTAAATGCAATTCACCAGTTTCTTGATCAGTAGCTACCGTTGGCGCAACTAATTTATCATGATTACGACGCATACCTCTTGTAGATTTAGTCCTGCGACTCTTCTGTACAGCCATTTATTTAACTCTCCCAATTGTTTCACTTCAATATAGTTTAAATATTATGCTCTTAAGCATCAACTTAAATTTAGCAGTTAGTCGTTCTACAAGGCTAGGTTGCAAAGTAAAGTCTCTTATCTCACCAGCTTGAATAATTTCCGTTGCAATATATTGACAATCACCAAACCCATCTATTAACCCTAAATCAAGGGCAGATTGACCAACCCAAAACTTTCCAGAAAAAATATCTTGGTCATCTAGCTTTTTAATTGAAGCAGAACGTTTATCTACAATATTTTTAATAAATATTTTATGCACCAAATCCAATTGTTGGCCAATAAATTCTTCTTGCTCTTTATTTCTAGGAGAAAACGGATCTAACATAGCTTTATTTTTCCCAGCAATATACAACCTTCTTTCTACACCTAATTTTTGCAACGCATCAACAAAACCAAAACTATCTATTATTACCCCGATAGAACCAACTAGACTAGTTTCATCAGCATAAATTTGATCAGCTGCGCTAGCTATCAAATAAGCTGCCGAAGTCCCCATATCCTCAATCGCTGCATATACTTTAATGTCTTTATATTCTTTACGTAGTCGTAAGATATTATTATAGATTTGTCTAGCTTGCACTGGACTTCCACCTGGGCTATTTATTTTTAAAATAATCCCTTTAGTTTGTTTATGCTTAAAAGCATTTTTTAAGCTTTGATTAATATCATCGGCATTAGCAGGTTGATTTCTACTAATTTCGCCTTCAATTTCTATTAAAGCAGTATGAGGCCCTTTGTATTCTTTATTAGAGGTAATCTTATTGTTACCAAATATTAATAATGCGGTTATAAAAAAAACATAACCAAACCCTAATATCTTAAATACAACACCCCATTTTCTTTTGGTGCGTTGTTCTTTTAAATTACTAAATAACAATTGTTGTATGGTGTGTTTTTCCCAACTATTTTGATCTTGATTATCCACTTATTTGCTCCAATTTTGACAAAAATTTAATTAAATCTGAGTCGTATTCAGCTGTAACATTTATAATATTATTTGTTTGTGGGCAAACAAATTTTAAACTTTTAGCATGTAAAAACATTCTATCTATCCTCAAATGCTTTATTTGCGAATCAAACTCTCTATGGCCATACTTATCATCATTAACGATCGGAAAGCCCATATGAGTTAAATGTACCCGAATTTGATGGGTTTTACCAGTTGTTGGTTTGGCAGTTACTAAACTAAAGATTTTGTTACCAAGACTAGGAATTCTAAAAACTTGCTCAGAAATAAATTCGGTTTTAGCATAGGCACCATGGGCAGATGGTATTACGAAGTGTTCTTTAGAGCTTTTAATTATTTTTTTTAATGGCAATTCAATGATTTTTTTCCCTCTAAAAGCCCCCCACACTAACGCTGAATAAGTTTTAGTTATTTTTTGCTCTCTTAATAAAGTATGTAGTTTTTTTAAATAAGATCTTTTTTTAGCGATCATTAAACAACCAGAGGTATCTTGATCTATACGATGAACCAACTCTAAAAAATGTTCGTTTGGACGCAAATTACGCAATATTTCAATTAAACCTATAGTAACTTTACTACCACCATGCACTGCAAGTTTGGTAGGTTTATTAATAATTAATAAATTTTGATCCTCAAAAATAATTGCTTTACTAATTTTTTCTTGCCACAACTCTAAAAATTTTTTGTTTGGCTTTCTAATGGATTCATTAATAATTTGTTCTGGAATCAACTTAATCGGAGGTACCCGCACATCATCGTTAATCTTTAAACGATACCCAGGCTTAATTCTACCGCTATTTACTCTAACTTGGCCTGTTCTAATTAAACTATAGATTAAAGCCCGAGCAACTTGTTTGTTAAATAGTATATATAAGAAATTATCTATACGTTGATCGTAATTTTCTTCGTTAATCTTTAAGTGTTGTACTTTAGTGAATGACATTTTTTTTGTTAATTATTTATTATACTTAATATAATAGATTTTATAATAATATGTCAAAACAAATATAAATTTAGTTGGATGTCAAAAAGCAAACTATTTCATATTTAGCTATTAGTACTATTTCAAAATTTAATATCTATAGAATTCTATAACAAAATATTAAATATTATTAAAAATTAAGGAAAATAAAATGCATTACACAAAATTCCGTCCTAAAGCGTTAATAGCAACAATATCGTCCCAACTATTTGAACCCTCATTAAGCACCGAAGAAAATACGCCTACTATAGACACTCAATTTTTAGCAACAGAAGCTGCCATTCAATTTTTTAGTGAAAATCCCACTCAAACAAAACTCTCTCGCAAAAACTCACAATTATTATATTCTTTCTTAAAAATAACCACCCCCAATCACAACACAAAAATAATAGCTATTTCTCGTCAGACAATCGGTAAAGGGAGCCAAGGCAAAGTAAAACTTGGATACGATGTTATCACTAAAAAAAAGGTTGCTATTAAAATTAAAGTACCTAATGAAACAGATCAACATTATTGGCATTCAGAAGCAAGTTTTTTAAAAGAACTAGGACAGCTTCATGGTACTTTAACTAGAGAAAATACTTTTAAATCCTATATTTTGTCTGATTTTTTTTCTAATAGCCAAACTTTAAAAAAACATCTTAAAGAAAATCCAAATTTATCAAAAACAAACAAATTAAAAATAATACTAAAAATAATAGAACAACTAGAACTAATCCACGAGAAAAATATTGTACATGGTGATCTAAATCTTAATAATATTCTAATTAACAATGATGAAAAAATAAAAATAATTGACTTTGGATATTCTTATGAATTAAACACTAATAAAATAGCAAAATTCACCAGAAAAGATACTGGTTTCGATGAAGTAGAAGGAAAGCTATTATGGCTAGCCCCAGAACGTGACCCTTGGAAGGCAGAAGAAATATTAACAGAAATAGAAAGTTCTCCTTTTTATACGTCAAACATTATGTTAATTAATATTCACAAAAATATTAGTCAATGGATTAAAGAAGAAGATTATGGTTTTTATCACACCTCATCAGATGTATATAGCTTAGGGTACAATATTAATAGATATATTAATCCATATCCTCAAGATCCAGATATTACTAATTTATGCACACTAATGTGTAAAAGCAATCCATTCGAACGATTAACTCTCGAAGAAGTTAACAAACAATGTAATGAATTACTTATGGAACAAACATATTTATTAAAATTAAGCTAATATTTTACTAATAAAAACTATGCAAGTTATAAGGAAATAACGAACATGCTAAAAACAACCCCTACTCCACTAACTCCACCAAAGAGAAAGCTCTTAGAAAGTCCTAATGAACAATCTCCTCCTAAAACCCCTAAAAAGGAACCATTATTAAACAAATCAACCAGCAGTAATTTTCAAGATAATTATACTAATTACTCCTTCTCAGACACAACTAAAACTCAAATTAAAGAATATTTTGAAGCACATCCAGAAAATAATAAATATTCTCGCAAAATAAATGGATTAGGGTGTTCTTTTATAAAAACAAGATTAAACAAAATATATGCCATACACCACAGAATAGGAACTGGTACTTATGGTTACGTAAGATTAATAGACGATATCGATTCTAGACAAAAATTCGCACTTAAAATAATGGCAGTAACAAACAATATTAATCATAATTGGGCTTTAGAAAAAAATATTTTAGAACGATTAAATTTATTATTTGATTACATAGAAGAAACATACCCCGGCGCTTCTACTTCTTCTAATACTAGCATTGCTGTTGCGTTAAAAAAAAAGCTAACTTTTAATGAACCAAGTTGTTCTTCCTCTATATTAAATCCAACCATACCATCAGAATTTATACTTACAAAACCTACATTACTACCTTACTGGAAAAAAAAAATCAAAGATCCTAAAGTATTTCCTACAACATACACTAAAAAAGTTGGTTTAATTATTAAATTAATTGAAGGTAAACAATCATTAAGAGAATATTTAAAAACAAATTATTATACTTTAGATTTGCCAACCAAGATAACTATAATATTAAAAATTATTCAAGCTTTAAAAATAATCCATGCAAAAAACATTGTACATAATGATTTAAGTCCCAATAATATCTTAATTGGACAAAATAACGCTACCGGAGAAATAACAATAGAAATAATTGATTTTGGTTGCGCTGCCGTCCTTAACGAAAACAAAATAGCAGCGACTAAAAATGTACCTAGCTTCACTAATGCTTTTGAAGCTGGTAATGGATATTTTGCTCCAGAAAGTAATGTTAACTTTATAAAAAAAACATTATTAACTAATTCGACTATTATAGCAAACATACCGGGGTATCTTCACAATGATATTAAGACATGGGCTTTAAAAGATGGGTTAGGTTTTTGTTCTCCTTATTCTGATGTATATAGTTTGGGTTGCAATATTAGAGACTTAAATGAAGATAATCATAAATTTTTAAGTAATTTATTCGAAAAAATACACAAACAAAATCCGTACGAAAGACCATCTCTAGAATACATAGAAGAACAATGTGTTGATTTTCTTTTACAACTATATATAGAAGAAGATGCTGAACTTAGATCCCCTATAGCAAAACCTCTTGATTTTTAGTTATTTGACTATCATTGTAAATACACGTGATTTATAGCCATATCCCCTAGTTAAGTCTAAAATAATTTGTTACTATCAAAAAAAATATTTATATTCAAATATAATAGTTTCAAAAAATTTAAAAATTAATTTTTATTTAGGTTTATTATGTATGACAGAATCAATAAAAAGAATGTTAATAAACGCTACTCAAGCGGAAGAATTACGTGTAGCCCTAGTAAATGGGCAACATTTATATAATTTAGATATAGAAAACACTAGTAAAGAACTACAAAAGTCCAATATCTATAAAGCTAAAGTTACTCGTATTGAACGCAGTCTAGGGGCAGTGTTTGCTGATTTTGGAGCTGAAAGGCATGGTTTTCTATCTGGACGAGAAATTGCTGCTGAATATTTTAAAAAGCCTATTACAACAACTGTAATAGAACAGCCACATGAACATAATAAGACTCCAGAAAGTCATACAGAGAACCAAGACAATGCCGTTAACCTTGATTCCGAAACAACAGCTGAGTTAGCAGAAAAAGTTCCAGAAAAAATTAACCACCATTTATCTGTACAAGATTTAATAACAGAAGGGCAAGAACTTATTGTTCAAGTCGAAAAAGAGCAACGTAGTAATAAAGGCGCCGCATTAACTACTTTTATTAGTTTAGCTGGTTGTTATCTGGTATTAATGCCTAATAATCCAAACGCCGGCGGGATCTCTAAACGAATCGAAGGTGAAGACCGTAGCGAACTCAAAGAAATGCTTAATGGTTTAAAAATTCCAGAAGGTATGGGAGTAATAGTTAGAACTGCTGGAATTGGACGTAATTTAGAAGAATTACAATGGGATTTAGACGTTTTATTAACTCAATGGCAAGCCATAAAAGACGCTGCCAATTCTAAACCAGCACCATTTTTAATTTATCAAGAAAGCAACCTAGTAATACGTTGCATTAGAGATCATTTACGTCCTGATATTGAAGAAATCTTAATTGACGATCCAAAAATATTCGATATGGTATACGAACATATGCGACTTATGCGACCAGACTTTTTAAGTCGTATTAAACTCTATAATGATGCAGTGCCTTTATTTAGCAGATTTCAAATAGAAAGCCAAATAGAATCAGCATATCAACGCGAAGTAAAATTAAAATCTGGCGGATCTTTAGTTATAGATCACACCGAAGCATTAATTTCAATCGACATAAATTCAGCTAGAGCAACTAAAGGTTCCGATATAGAAGAAACTGCTTTACAAACAAATTTAGAAGCAGCGGAAGAAATTGCCAGACAATTAAGATTACGAGACTTAGGCGGGTTAATTGTAATAGATTTTATCGATATGTCTACTTCTCGTAATCAACGAGAAGTAGAACAAAGACTACGTCACTCTATGGCTATGGATCGCGCTAAAGTACAAATTAGCAAAATTTCAAGATTTGGCCTTTTAGAAATGTCTAGACAAAGATTACGCTCTGCTCTTAGTGAATCAATAGAAATCTCTTGTCCACGCTGTAATGGCAAAGGCACAATTAGAAGTATTGCCACTATGGCCATCAATATTGTTCGTATAATAGAAGAACGTGCAATAGAAGATAATGTTGGCGCAATTATTACTGAACTACCAATAGAAATTGCTTCTTTCTTGATGAACGAAAAACGTTCAGCCATTACTAACATAGAAAAAAAACAACATATAAAAATAATTATTGTACCTAATAAATATATTAATGCTCCAAATTATGAAATAAAAATTATCAAAAAAGAAGATCTGCCTAAATATCAAGATATTAGTTATACTTTAGTTAATAAAAAAGACTCAGTTGAATATGATCCTTCCAAAATAACTAATGTCGCGCACATTCTACCAAAATTAGCACCAGCAGTAGTTAATACTAATACTACTCCAGCACCAATTCCTGTTAACCTAGATGGAATAAATGGTACACCAATTAAACAAATGCATTATAATACCTTTGTTAGCCTAATTAAACGTTTATGGCATGTTATTAAAGGTAACGATACAATCGATACTAACCTTGATACTACTACTATTACTCCGAGTCGCGAAAGACCATTAAAAAAACATAGAAATTATTACCACAAACAACACAATAAAAACAGATATAATAAAAACGAAAAAAATAATAATTTCTCTAATCGAAGCGAACAACCTAATAAAAAATCAGGTCCTTTTAAACATAATAATAATAAATTTAAAGAAACTGAGGAAAAAAATTAAAACAAACGCAATATATATGGAAACAAGCACGATATATACTAATCATCTAGATCATCATCATCGTCATCGTCTAATGCATCTAATTCAGCTAAATCTGGTAGCTCTGGTAATTCTGGATAAATAGGTAAATCCGGAATTATTTCATTAAGATCATCATCGATACTATCAACTACATTACTTTCTACACTAGCATCGTCACTAACAACAGTACCACCCATCATTTGAATTAATTGATTTACATCCGCTAAATAATTAACCAAATCTACTTTTTTTACTGGTTGAGATGGAAAGGTGGTGAGTTTTAATAAATTAGTTGATAATTGTTCAGAACTAGCTACTGCTTGAGCCTGTTCTTTACCGGATAACCTTTCTATATGTATAAGTTCTTCGCTTAAGCTACCATGTCTTAATAAAGGTAATTTAAATAATTCTTGATCAGCAGGATCTACTATTTCGGTAACCAATGATGACATAGGTATACCAGTGAAAATGGAGGCAATAAGATCTGTTATCGCACCTGATGCTGCAACCGTTGATTGAGCAGTTTCTACTCCTGATTTTTCTTTTGACGCTTCTTTAGAGGTTTCTTCATGTACAGCATTTAATTTCTTTTGTTTAGCAATTTCATGTTCTAATATAGCTATTAATCCTGCTATAGCTCGTTCTAATGGCTTCATAGTTACTGTTTCTGCTATACTTGCCTGTAATACAGAAATATCACTATTATCTAATATTTTTGGCTCTTGAAATTCATTTTTAAACAAAATATTTTTAAACAGCTCTGTACGTTTTTCTAATTGTATTAATTCTTGAGTATTTGGGATATCAACTTTTAATAATTGATTAATACGAAGGGTTTTAACTGGTTTTGGGTTAGCATAAAACATTTCCGCTCGTACTATTTTAGATTTAAAAAATACATGAGCTTCTCCTTCACGTTGATCTTTTAAATCCAGTAACTCTATTCTTTGCCGTCTATCAACAGAAGCATTCTTAGTATCTAAATAATTTACTGAAACACTACCAGCATCCATCTGAAAACCACTTACATTAGTTACATAAGTTTCTCCGGCCGTTTTATTAAAGAAATCCCAAGTTTCCATAGGATCTTCTAGTTTCATACAAATTTTTATATTACAGTTTGCACCAATAGATGCTGCTTCTTCTTTAGAAGCTTTTTGAAATGCCGGTAAATCTTGCCCTGCAAAAATTGCTGAAAACCCCAAGCTTCTAGCTTGAGCTGGAACTACTGCAAAACCTTTTACGGCATAATAACCATATTCATCCATAATACACACGTACGGCGATGGTGAATTAGTAGGTTTACTTAAAATAACATCTCGATAATCTCCTTCTACTTTATCTCCTAACCCTGCTGCCATCATAGCTTTTAAGGATGCAATAATTACTTTACCTAAATTCGCTAATTCATCTGGAGACTTTTCTAATGCCGGCAATAATACTACTAAAATTCGACGATTTAAAACTACATCTTTTAAATCTACTTCAGCTAAATTAGTACGAATTATATGCCCATAAGTATCTGCCAACGAACCAAATACTCTGGTTAACTGCATAGTAATAAATCCATGTTGTTCACGCACTTCACCAGCTTGATTAAATTTATTTTTAGGATTATACCCAGGCAGATTATTTACATAATTTTTTAATGGCTCTAAAACTGCTGAAGGTAATTCATTAAGTGGAATTTTAAAATTATCATCCCCTATAGGAAATTGTTTATCAACCACAATAGACTCTAATTTTTCCAACATAAAATAGTCTCTTATTGTGTTAGCATCCAGTAAAATATGGCCAGCATCTCGCATCGCCGTTAAAATTTTCATTAAACTTTCAACAAAATTGATGGCTCGACCTTTCCACATGTCACCACCACTATCTCCACCACCACCAGAATCCATCAAACTTGTTACTAGCTGCGATAACATACTAGAAGAACCATGTGAAAATGGATTCATAGTAT
>JBEKHL010000002.1:0-101419 GCA_050012295.1 Gammaproteobacteria bacterium | reverse complement strand
TAGTGACGGAAAAAATCTATTAAATGGTATAAAAAATTGTTTATCTGATTTAGTTATTAATAATGGTTATTTTAATATAAAAACTAATGATTTAAAAGCATTCACAATTGGTAAAAATCTTGCCGCAACCCCAGGGAAAATAATTTATCAAAACGATCTAATGGAGCTTATTCAATACTCGCCTACTACCGAACAAGTCTATAAAACTCCTTTATTAATAATTCCACCTTGTATTAACAAATATTACGTATTAGATCTATCTGCAAAAAATTCTCTAGTACAATGGTTAGTAGAACAAGGATTTATTGTATATATGATTTCCTGGAATAACCCTGGCCCAGAACTTGCTTACAAAGAATTTTCAGATTATGTTACAGACGGACCGTTAAAAGCTGTTGATATTATTACTAAAATTAATTCTTGCTCGGGAATACACACTGTAGGATATTGTATTGGCGGTACATTATTAGGCTGCATGTTATCTTATATGGAACAACTTAAAGATCCTCGCATTTTAAGCGCAACTCATTTTATGTCGCTTTTAGACTTTTCTAATTTGGGAGATGTTGGCCTGTTTATAAACGAAAACATCTTGAATTTCGTAGAAAAATTAATAAACAAAAAAGGTTATTTTGATGGGCGTTTATTAAGCATGTCATTTAATACTTTACGACCAAATGATTTAATCTGGCCATATTTTATTAACAATTACCTGTTAGACAAACCTTTACAAGCTTTTGATGTATTATATTGGAATTCTGACCCCACTAATTTACCAGCTAATATGTATAAATTTTATTTGCGCAATTTATGTTTTAAAAATCTATTATGCAAACCTAATGGTGTTATAATAAATGGGGTCCCTATTGATTTAACCAAAGTAACTACTCCTGTTTTCTCATTGGCTGGAATAAAAGATCATATTACCCCTTGGCAAGGGGTATATGCTAGCGCGCAACTTTATAGCGGGCCATCACAATTTGTACTATCATCTTCTGGTCACGTAAAAGGCTTAATTAACCCACCAACAGATAATAAATATTCTTTTAGGATTAATATAATTAATAAAAAAATACCTAAAAATCATCAGGTTTGGTTAAAAAATTCTACAGAACATCAAGGTTCTTGGTGGAACTATTGGAAAAACTGGTTAAACAATATTAGCTTCGAAAAAATAAACGTTAAACAATCTAGCGCACTAGTAAACATTAATGTTTTAAGAGATGCCCCTGGTTCTTATGTATTAAAAAAATGTATTTAATTTTCTACGTTTTTTTAATGCTCTATATTCTCTAACACAAGGATGATGGCTATTATATCCATTTACACCTTGTTCTAAAATTTGTTTATCAAAATAAGTGCTCGCGCCAGTCGTTGGATTATACATTACCCACTCACCCCATCCTTGATAATTATCTGCTTCATTATTAGATTGTTCTATAATTTTTTCATGAAAACCATTAATAATTTCTGTTCTCAATGCCATCGATAATTTAATTAAATTATTAAACGCTTTAAACATAAAATTAGTATGTCTAGCTGTAACTTCATAAAGACAAGCTAACGGATCTGGCAACTTCATTTGACTAATTTTATTTAACTTAAAATCAAACAAATCATTAAATAATTTGCCGACTTCTTTAGCTTTAATATTCTTATTAATATCTATTTGATCTAAATATTCACCAATATTATTTAAATCTATCTTTATTTTTTTCTTTTTAAATTGTTCATCAAAATTAAATAATAAATTCAAACAATTGCTAAATTTAATATTAATAATTTTGTCATCTTTAATTTGTGGCATAGCAGCTTTAATTATGTCGTGACAAATAGTTTTAAAGTCATTTATGTTGGATTCATTTATATTGTCTTTTAATTTTAACAATTTATTAAGCAATCTAAGATTTAACATGGCTGTTTTAACTCTAGTTCCTTCTCCAGGGTTTTTCCCATAATCTTCCTTTAATTTAGGGAAAGCCGCGGTGGATTGCTGATTATATGTTTTCAACACCTGTTCTCCTAAATCTACTACTAATTGAGCAAATAATGCTTGATTACTTCTTTTAATACAGGATTTTAATTTATCTATATTTAATTTCTTTTTGCCAGACTGACTACAAGATCTTACAAAAGATAATGCTTCTTTAAGTTCAGGATCATCGATATTATTAATATCGATAGTACTATTTTGAATGTTCTTTAAAGAATTAGTTAATTTTTTTCTTGTTTGCTTAGGAAAAAATTTTGCTTGAACGTCTCTTAGTTTATTTTCGAAACTAATTATTTGTCCGGTTTTATAACTCTTAAATTCAAGTTCTTCAAAATCTTCTAAAAAACAACTGGTTGCATCATATAGTATTTTTGGTGCATCATGTACTTCTTCTCCATCTATTAATCCACAAATTGTTTGTAACAATACCGTATAAGCAGTTACATGATCTCCTTGAGAACCAGAAATACCTGTAGCAGGACGTTGATCCCGGTTAACAATTATATTAATTCTATCGTGTTCAATTTCATATTTTAATAAAATTTCTTTTGCGGTACTAGATGAAACAATCGCTTTAGTTATATCAAATCCATCTGCTATTTCACGTTCCAGGTTGTTTTTAAACGAAACAAGCATAGTTCCTTGAAAAACAACATTATTGTTGGATATGTCTGTAGGCATCTATACTGCCTCCCATAAGTTTTGGTATAATTAAATAAGCCGCATAGTATGATTTACTATCATTAACTCTTCGTTAGTTGGTATGACCGCAACAACTATTTTACTATCCTTATCACTAATAATTGCTGCGTCATTTTTATTAGCCTGTTCATTAAGACTTAACCCCATCCACTCAAACCATTGGCATATTTTTTTACGTACTATATACGAATGCTCTCCAATGCCAGCAGTAAATACAAGCGCATCCATGCCATTTAACGGAATAATTAGAGCGGCAATCTCTTGCGCTGCTCTATAACAAAATAATTCTATTGCTTCTTCTGCATTAGGTTCTTGGCTCTCTGTTAATTCTCTAACATCACCACTAATTCCAGACACACCCAACAACCCCGATTCTGAATACAGTAAATGAACCGTTTGCTTTACCGTAAGCTTTAATTCTTCTAATAAATATAATACTACCCCTGGATCTAAATGACCGGTACGTGTCCCCATCATTAAACCTTCTAAAGCAGTAAAACCCATTGAGGTTGCTTTGCTTTTACATTGACGCATAGCACAAAGACTAGAACCATTACCTAAATGAGCCACTATTACTTTCCCTGATGATATATTGTTTGGAACATGTTTTGACAAAATACTAGCAATATATTCATACGAAAGTCCATGGAAACCATACCTTATAACTCCAGATTGCGTTAATTTTCTAGGTATAGCAAACATTTTCGCTAACTTTTCTTGAGTTGCATGAAAAGCAGTATCAAAACATGCGACCTGACTTAAATTTGGGTAAAGTTTTTTAAGGGCAACAATAATTTTAAGGTTATACGGCTGATGTAATGGGGCCAATGGAATTAACTTTGTTAAATCGTCAATAACAACATCATTTATTAAAATTGGTTGTAAATAATGAACCCCACCATGCACTACCCTGTGCCCAACTGCGATAATAGTAAAATCTTTTAAACATAAATTAATAGATGTGATTAATTCTGTAACAATTTGTTCATAATCATTTGAAGATAAAACCCTAGATAAAACAACTTTTTTTGATGTATCGTAAATTACAATGTCTGGAGCGGTGCTAACGTGATCAACTATACCACGATATAATTTTTTAGTTTCCATTTCTTCAGAAAACACTGCAAACTTTATACTAGAAGAACCAGCATTAATTACCAAAATAGCGTTTTTCATTATGCTGTTATATCCCTGTTTCTCATATACATTAACGCCATAGCACAAGAAACTTTTCGTGACTCTATATCGCTTCCTCTACTAGTTAATATAATTGGCACAGAACTTCCAAGCACCAGACCAGCTGCTTCCATACCAGAAGAATACGTCATTTGCTTATAAAGCATATTACCCGACTCAATATCTGGGACTACAATAATATCCGCATCGCCAGCAACCTTAGACTCGATACCTTTTACCTTGGCAGACTGGATAGAAATAGCGCTATCAAATGCTAAAGGACCATCTAAAATTCCTCCGATTATTTGACCACGATCTGCCATTTTACAAAGAGCTGTAGCATCTAATGTTGAAGGTATTTTTTCGGTAACAGTTTCAACTGCAGACACAATGGCAACTTTTGGGGTGCCTAACTGTAATGCTTTAAACAAGCTAATAGCGTTTTGCACAATATCCACCTTATCTAAAAGAGTTGGGTGAATATTAATAGCAGCGTCGGTAATAAACAGCGGTTTTGGATAATTCTGGGTATCTACTACAAATACGTGAGTTATTCTGCGGGCCGTACGTAATCCAGCTTTCTTGTCAACAACCATTTCCATTAATTCGTCAGTATGAATATTACCTTTCATTAAAGCTTCTACTTCACCTTTTCTAGCCATTGCAACCGATAATTCAGCAGCTTCATGACTATGTTTAGTGTCTATAATTGTATAGCTAGAAATATCCAAATTACTTTCTTTTGCCACACTTAAAATTTTAGCTTTAGGGCCAATTAATATAGGAATAATTAATCCCTCTTCGGCACCAACAATAGCACCTTCTAAAGAAATTCTATCAACTGGATGAACAATAGCCGTCTTTATTGGAGTAAAGTTTTTATTAAGAGAAGTTAAATAATCATATAAAGAATTCTTATGCTCTTTTAAAATCATATCTGGTAAAACCATCCTTTCTCGTTTTACCTTTTCAGT
Organism: Gammaproteobacteria bacterium; assembly: GCA_050012295.1. Taxonomy (GTDB): domain Bacteria; phylum Pseudomonadota; class Gammaproteobacteria; order UBA6186; family Azoamicaceae; genus UBA6186. Next base: position 96,574 of record JBEKHL010000002.1, on the reverse strand, counting down.
AGGAGCCATTACAGTTGCAACTCCAGTAACTGCAACCATCTCATTCTGTAAAACACACCTGCAATCTAAATCTATAATAGGTTTTCCAGTGTGTTTCTTTGCTACCGTTACACTAACTGTTACTTTATCACCAACGCTGATTGGATGTAAAAATTTTAATGTTTGTCCCAAATAAATAGTACCTGGACCAGGCAATTGGGTACCCAATACGGTTGAAATTAATGCCCCCCCCCACATTCCATGAGCTACTATTTTTTGAAATATATCCGTTTTTACATACTCTTTGTCTAAATGTGCAGGATTAATATCTCCAGACATAATTGCGAATAATTCTATGTCTTTTTCGGTTAAAATCCGCGTTAAAACTGCACTATCTCCAATATTGATTTCATCAAAAGTATGATTTTGAATATATTGCATAACACTCTCCAAAATTATTATTTTTTAAATACATAAGTACCTGGTGCATCACATAAAACAACATAACCTTTTTGCTTGTTTCCCATACTGGGTGGGTTTGTTTTAACTCCAGAACGAGCAGCAAGCCAACGTTGCCACTCTGGCCACCAAGATCCTTCGTAAGATGGTGCAGATTTTTTCCAAGCATCTGGCGCAATACAATTTTCTCTTCTCTTTTTAGTCATAACTTGATAAGAACGTCCTGGATGGCCTGGTTCACTCACAATACCAACATTATGCCCACCAGTTGTTAATAAGAAAGTCAGATCTGTCTTAGTAAAAAAATGTAATTTATATACAGATTTCCAAGGAGCTACGTGATCGGTTGCTGTACTAACCGCAAAAATAGGAACGTTAATATTTACTAAAGATATTCCTTCGCCATTAACTATGAAATCACCTTGTATCAAAGAATTTCTCAGGAAAAATTCTTCTAAATATTCCGAATGCATTTTGCATGGTAATCTAGTAGCATCTGCATTCCAAGCCATAATATCAAATAAAGATTGCCTTTCACCAATGAAATAATCTCGAATTAACCGTCCCCAAATCAAATCATGCGAATGCATCACTGCAAAGGCGCTAGCCATTTGTTTACCGTCTAAATAACCTTGTTGCTCCATTACATCTTCTAGCATAGAAATTTGACTTTCATCTATAAATGCTAAAACTTCTCCTGCATAAGTAAAATCCACCTGTGCAGCAAACAAAGTAACGCTTTGTAGTCTACTATCAGATTTCCCAGCCATAAAAGCCGCTGCCACTGCCAGCAAAGTACCACCTATACAATAGCCTACAGCATTAATTGGCAGGCCAGGCATAATACTATTAATTACATCTAACGTAGCCATGACACCTAAATTAACATAATCATCTATTACTAATTTCCGATCTATAAATTCTGGGTTTTTCCAAGAAATCATAAAAACCGTATGCCCTTCATTAACTAAATATTTTACTAAAGAATTATGGGCAGAAAGATCCAAAATATAATATTTCATAATACAAGCAGGCACTATTAAAACAGGGGCTTCATAAACTTGTTCTGTAAGAGGAGAGTATTGAATAAGCTCTATTAAATCATTTCTATAAATAACCTTTCCTGGGGTAACAGCAAGTTCTTTTCCAATTTGAAATTGCTCTTTATTACTAGGCGGTAGTTTATATATTGTGCTTACTGTATCCTCTATCAAATTATTAAACCCTTTTACAAGATTAGAGCCTTGTTGTTGTTGAGTAATAGATAAGATTTCTGGATTAGTTAAAATAAAATTGGTCGGTGCAATCACATTTAACATTTGTTGCATCATGAAATGATTCATTAATTGATGGTGTTTAGTAACGCCATTAACATTAATTGCTTCATGCCAAAATTGTTCACACAATAAAAAACTTTCTACATACAAATTAAAGGGAAATTTTGTCCATAACTCATTTTTAAAACGCCGATCATTATTATCATATTGATCGTAAAGACTAAGACAGTTAATTATCTTTTGATAAGCGCTCATAATTAATTTTATTTGAGTTCCTGGGGAAACACTAAGATGCATTAACCAATCGTAAATAGACAATTGATATGCAATATAAGACACCCCTAAATATTGATTAATCCAAGCATGGGTAATTTGATCAAGGAATTTATTGGCAACTATTGATTGCTCTCTTGTCTGATGTTCTATATTACTATGGTTGCTTATAGTTTTTCGTTCTGTCATATCCCGCACCATTTATTTTTAAGCTATAAAACTGAGTATAGCATCTAAACGCTTTTTTGACTTTTTTCTATTAAAAAACTATATTGTTATTGTCTTATATTAATAGTAATTAAGTTGTAATAGGTTATATTGCATTTCGCAAAAGGGAGGGCAGCAACATGTCTATGTCAGGTTTCGATCCAGTTAATATGTTTTGGAAAATGTTAATGAATGCACAGGAAGTGAATCAATTAGCATTAAAGGTATTCTTAAATACACAAAAAGTACAACAATCTCAACAATCCGTAGAACAATTATTACAAGAATGTATGGTTTGTATTGGTGACAATACAGCTATTGCTATGTCTATGTTGCAATCTCTTAGCAAAGTTAAAAGCCCAGAAGAATTTATAAAAATTCAGGAAAAACTTATAACAGAATCTAGTGAAAAAAATTTAGAACATGCTAAAAAATTTCTAAACTTATACAATGGCCTATGGCAAGAGGTCTATCATCATACTAAAGAACATGCTAGTGATTTTGCGGAAAAATATAGCGAAGCTGCAACCGGTATAACTAAACAAATAGCAGAAAATGTTAGCAAATTTGCAGAAACTGCTTCTACTTTAGGTGGCGCTTGCTGCGGTGGCAAAGGCGGCTCTGGTAACCCTGGCAATAAAAAACATCAAAACGTCACTGAAAATACTAACTAAAATAAAAACCCATATCTTTTCTTATCCCCTCTTTACTGAGGGGGTTCTTATTCTGTTTAGTGTATCACCAAAGCAATAATCCTAAACCAATGTTAAAGCTATTGTCTAATTTTATTAACTTGCCGATCACATTTTCTTTTGAATTAATTTTAAATACAGGGGTATCCCTCCAAGTAACAAATGTTCTTATGGCAATGTGATCTGCTAATTTATATCCAATAGCAAGCCTTGCCATAATAACTAGCTTGGTTTTCGAAAATGTTGAATATTGATTCATAACAAATTTCGGTTGTACCATGTCATATTGCGCATGGATATGAGACAAAGAAACACCAACTAATGTTGAAATAAATCCTTCGTCCCCAAAGTTGGCATTAGATGTTATTCCTAAATATGGGTGCTGTTGCTGTACTTTTGATATAAACGTCACACTACCCATTCCCTGTGGCACTAGCCATCCTGCAACATATTTTCCACCATCAACAACCGAAGTTTTTTTTCGTTTCTTTTCGGCTTCGTACCCCATTTCCACCCCAAAAGAATCTGTAAACATATATCCAACAAAACCATTTATCCCCGCGGTCGCTTTAGCAAAAATATTACTGCCATAATTGGTGCGAAATTTCATATTAGAATAAATTGCGTCTACTCCCAAATAAAAAGAGGCGTTAAAATTAGCACTGTCATTAATATATCTACTATTAGCAGCCATGCTCGCCATCGACGTAATAACAATAACGCTTAAAGCGCCAGCTTTAAATAATAGCTTTTTATGAAATTTAAAGGGCCGCATATTAAAAAGTTTCATTTTGAATTTATTTATGTTGTTAAAAATAACCTTCCTATAGCTGCTCTAGAGGTTGCAGACATATTGGCAGCAATATCATATTCATTAAAGCTAAAAACATATGGCACTAAAGCTGCCTGTTGATCCTCTGACAACTTGCCAATAGAATTTAAATATTGACTCAATATTGAAAGCGGAGCACCAGATTCCAAAGCGCTAATTAAACTGTTACCGGTGTTAGCCACGGTCTCTACAGAAGAATTAGGATTAGCAATTATTGCGCCCAATTGAGTGTTTGTTAAAACATTACTATTAGCTATGGCGCCTAAAGTAGCGGGGTTGGTATTTTGATTTAACGCAAGCGCATAATAAACGTTATTATTATTTTTAGCTCCAGGTTGGCTATAAACATTATCCAACATGACACTAGTAGCATTAGTCATGCCCGCAAACGCTGTCAAAACTGCAGCATTATTATAATTGGCATTACCTTGAACCGTAGCTAAAACAGTAACGTTATTAGCATTATTATTCCCTAAAACTGCAACTAACACGGCAGAAGCAGGAGCATTAGTTGCAACAGTATTTAAAATCTCATAAGTGGCAGCAGCATTACCTGCGACAGCAGTTAAAACATTAGCATCGTTAGTAGTATCAACCGTTAAGACTGCATTTAAAATGGTAGAATTGGCAGCAGCATTACCTGCAACCGCAGCCCAAACTGTAGCATTATTAATAGTACTATATTCTACCAAAATTTGGTTTAAAATCCCAGAAGTAGCAGCAGGATTACCTGCTACCGCAGCTAATACAAGAACATTATTAGCAGCGCTATAACTTAAAACCGTACTTAAAATACCAGCAGTCGCAACAGGATTTCCTGCAATTTTAGTTAAAACACCTGTATCATTAGCGTTACTATATCCCAAAATCATACTTAAAACATCAGAAGTAACGGCAGGATTTCCTGCAATTGCGGTTAAGATGGTGGTATTATTAACACTGCTATCTCCTAAAACCGTACTTAAAATAAGAGTGGTAACAGCAGCACTAGATACAACAGCGGTTAAAACAGCTGCGACATTAGCATTGGCATTAGCTAAAATTAACATTAAAACAGCAGAGGTAGCAGCTTTATTTTTCGCAACCGCCTCTAAAGTACCTGCGTCAACATTAGTGTGTTGAACAATATTTGTTAAATCTATAGCTGAAGAAGTAAGCGGAGCAACAGCTAACAAATTAGCCGCGGAAGCATTGGCATTGGCTGCAACTGCAGCAAAAACGTTTGAATTGTTAAAATTATTGTTTCCTAAAACTGCAGTTAAAACAGTAGAATTAGCAGCAGCATTACTTGCAACCGTGGTTAACATACTAGAAGTTGCTAAAGTATTACTTGCAACCGCAGCTAAAACCAGCGGGTCATTAGCATTACTGTTTGCTAGGACTGCGGTTAAAACATTAAGATTGGTAGCTTTTTGTGCAATCGCAACTAAAACAAGATTATTAGTATTACTATTTCCTAAAACTACAGTTAAAACTGGAGGGGTAATAACAGGACTATTTACTACTGCAATTAAAGCTACCGGAGCAACATTACCACTATTTATAATCGCAGTTAAAATGGCTGGGGTAACATTAGCATTACCTGCAACCTCGCTTAAAACAGCAGGCGTAACATTTGTATTGCCTACAACAGCAGTTAAATCAGAAGTGGAACTAGTATTGGTTGCAACGGCAGTTAATGCTGCAGCATTAGCCTTAGTATCACCTGCAATTGCTGTTAATATGCTTGCTGTATTGCTACTAGTTAAAAGCGAGCTTAAAGAAGAACCAGCTATAACTACAACTTCTGTTATAATATCAGGAGTAGCAGCAGCATTACCTAAAATTGCAGTTAAGATCCCTGAATTACTAATAGTAGTATTAACATTATTTAAAATCGAAGTTAAAACAGCAGAAGTAGCGGCGGAATTACCTGCAACCAAAGTTAAAATACTAACGTTTGTAGGACTAGAAGATGTAACAACATTAACATTCTTAACAATATTTGCTAAATCTGTAGCTGATGACGTATTCTGAGCAACAACTAATAAATTAGCAGAAGTAGCGGCAGAATTACCTGCAACAGCAGCTAAAACACTCGGGTTATTAAAATTACTATTTGCTAAAACTGCATTTAAAACAGCAATGGTATCTCCAGAAGCAGCAGCAGTATAATTTGCAATCGTTGCTAAAACGGCAAAAGTGGCAGCAGTACAATTTGCAATCGTAGTTAAAATACTAGAAGTAACATGAGCATTACCTGCAATCGCAACTAAAACATCCTCATTATTAGCGTTACCGTTAGCATTACCTAAAATTGCAGTTAAAACATCCGAAGTAGCAGCTGTATTGTTTGCAATCGCTTTCAATACAGTATAGTTGGCGCAAGTATTCTTTGCAGCAGCAGTTAAGACAGCAACGTTAGCATTACCATTGGCTATGGCGGCAGTTAAATCCTGGAGGGAGCTGGTCTTAGTTGCCACCTTAGCTAATACAGTAACGTTAGCATTACTGTTGCCTGCAATCGCAGTTAAAATACTTGCTGAATTGCTCCCGGTTAAAATCGAATCTAAAACAGTAGACGTAGCAGAAGCGATATTTGCAACTGTGGTTATAACAGCGCTAGGCGCAAGAGTAGCATTAGCATTACCTGCTATCGCAGTCAAAATGCTTGAGTTATCAACAGTAGTATTACTATTTGCCAAAACCAAATTTAAAACATTAGACGTAGCCGCCGGATTACTTGCAACCGCAACTAAAATATTGACGTTTGTAGAGCTAGCACTACTAACATGACTGTTGTTAACGATGCTTGTTAAAGCATTTACCGACGACGTAAGCGGGGCAACAATTAATAAATTATCAGAAGAAGCAGCGGCATTACCTACAACTGCAGTTAAAACATTTTGGCTATTATAATTAGAATTATTTAAAACTGCAGTTAAAACAGTAGCGTTAACAGCAGGGTTCCCTGCAACTAAGGCTAAAACTTCCGGAGTAGTAGCGGCTGTGGCCACCGCAGTTAATACAGTAGCGTTAGCATTACTGTTTCCTGCAAGCGCAGTTAAAACACTTACTGAATTAATCCCGGTTAAAATCGACTTTAAAAAAGCAGCATTGGTAGAGGCGATATTTGCAACTGTGGTTATAATAGTACCAGACGCAAGAGTAGCATTAGCATTGCCTGCAATCGCAGTCAAAATTCCTGGATTACTAATAGTAGTATTACTATTCGCCAAAACCAAATTTAAAACTGCCGAAGCAGCAGCAGGATTACCTGCAACCGCAGCTAAAACACTTGCGTTTTCAGAACTAATACTACTAACATTACTGTTATTAACAATATTTGTTAAATCGTTTACCAACGATGTATACGGAGCAATAGTTAATAAATTAGCAGAAGAAGCCGCAGCATTAGCTGCAACAGCAGTTAAAACCTTTGGGCTATTATAATTAGAATTATTTAAAACTGCAGTTAAAACAGTAGCGTTAACAGCAGAGTTCGCTGCAACTAAGGCTAAAACCGCCGGAGTAGTAGCGACCGCGGCTACCGCAGCTAATACAGTAGCGTTAGCATTACTGTTTCCTGCTATCGCAGTTAAAACACTTGCTGAATTGCTCCCGGTTAAAATCGAATTTAAAACAGTAGCATTGGTAGAGGCGGTATTTGCAACTGTGGTTATAATAGCGCCGGCCGCAAGAGTAGCATTAGCATTGCCTGCAATAGCAATCAAAATACCCGGGTTACTAATAGTAGTACTACTATTTGCCAAAACCAAATTTAAAACATTAGACGTGGCCGCCGAATTACTTGCAACCGCAGCTAATACAGTAACGTTAGCATTACTGTTTCCTGCAAGCGCAGCTAAAACATTTACTGAATTACTCCCGGTTAAAATCGAATTTAAAACAGTAGTACTGATGATAGAGGCCATGTTTGCAACTGTGGTTATAATAGCACCAGATACAAGAGTAGCATTAGTATTGCCTGCTATAGCAACTAAAACCGACGCATTATTAGCATTAGCATTCGATAAAACCGTGTTTAAAACAGCAGCAGTAGCATTTACATTTCCAGCTACCGCCGCTAACACGCCAGAATCATTAGAGTTGGTTGCTATCAAAACACTGTTTAAAATAGTAGAATTAGCAGCAACGCTATTTGCGATCGCAGTTAAAACCTTAGTATCGTTAGCATTGTTATTAGTATTGTTTAAAATCGAAGTTAAAATATCGGAAGTAACAGCGGTATTACCTGCTACCGTAGTTAAAACATCAGAAGCAGCAGCGGTATTGCTTGCAATTGCTGACAAAACATTTATATTGCTAGCACTAGTATTGTTTTTTAAAATATCGGCCAAAACGTTAGTAGTAACAACAGTATTAGCTGCAATTTCGGATAAAACATTTTGGTTGTCAGCGTTATCGTTTAATAAAATAGAACCTAACACACCAGCATTAGGAGCCATCCCTGCAGCTGTGGTCAACACAGTAGAATTAGCCACACCACTTTCTGCAACCGCAGATAAAACATTCGCATTGCCAGCATTAGTATTTAATAAAAGCGACCCCAAAATAGCAGGAGTAACATTAGCATTCTTTGCAACATTAACTAAAACATTGGCGTTGTCAGAACTACTAGTGCTAACGTTACTGTTAGCTAGAATATTTGTTAAATCTATAGGTAATAATGTGTTTTGCGCAACAACTGCTAAATCAGTAGAATTAGTAAGAGGATGAGCAGCTAATGCTGATAATAAAGCTGCAGATATTGGAGTGGAAGTTAAACTACCCATTGCAGTTTGCATTGCAGTTGCCGCAGTACAAGCAGCAGTATCGGTGGTACTTGGAGTGGGGTAGCCACATGCAGTAATAAAAGCAGTTAATGTAGTACTAGATACTTGCGTCTGCAATACACCACTACTATAAAATAAACTATCTATATCTGATGCAGCTAACGCCATGCCTTTATCCTAAAAAATTAACTCATCCTCTCGATTGCCATAGCAACTGCTTCTCCGCCACCGATACATAAACTAGCAATCCCTAACGATTTATCAAGATTTTTTAATCCATTTAATAAAGTACAAATAATCCTTGTTCCGGTCGCACCAAGTGGATGGCCTAAAGCTACCGCCCCACCATAAATATTTACTCGATCTGGAGCAATATTAAGTTCTTGTATAGCGGCCATAGTAACTACCGCAAAAGCTTCATTAAGTTCATAAAGATCTGGTGTGCTAACCGTCCACTTTAATTTTTTAAAAAGTTCTTTTATTGCTCCAACTGGAGCTGTAGTAAACCATTCTGGAGCATTAGAAAAACTAGAATGTGCTAAGATTTTTGCTAATGGTTTTAAATTTCTTTTCTTAGCTTCACTTAATCGCATTACCACTAAAGCTGCGGCACCATCCGAAATAGAACTAGCATTAGCAGCTGTTACTGTACCATTTTCTTGAAAGGCCGGTTTTAACGAACGGATCTTACTTGGATTAGCTTTTGTCAATTCTTCGTCTTGTTTTATTGTAGTTGCTTCACCTTTTTTAGATTTAATAGTAACCGGAACAATTTCTAGATCAGTTTCAAAATAACCAGAATCTCTAGCCTTTATAGCTTTAGATAATGAATTTAATGCAAAATCATCTTGAGCTTCCCTAGAAAAATTATATTTTTCTGCAGTTTTTTCCGCAAAAAATCCCATTAACTTACCTGAATATACATCTTCTAGGCCATCAATAAACATTAAATCCTTTATTTGTCCATGGTTCATACGATATCCACCACGAGCTTTTTCTAACAAATAAGGAGCATTAGTCATACTTTCTAAACCACCAGCTACTGCTATAGAACAACCACCGGCAATAATCATATCATGAGCCAACATGACTGTTTTCATACCAGATCCACACACTTTATTTACCGTAGTACAATTAATTGATTGCTTCATACCTGCTATAATTGCAGCTTGTCTTGCTGGTGCTTGACCAAGCCCGCCAGACAATACACAACCCATTAATACTTTTTCAATATCTTCTAGCTGTAACCCAGAACGTTTAACTGCTGCTTGAATAGCTACTGCTCCTAATTCTGGTGACTTAAGAGTTGCAAAGGCTCCTTGAAAACTACCAAGCGGGGTTCTAGCAGAACCAACAATAACAATTGGATCAGATTCCATTCCTTGATCTCCATAAAATAATTTATATAACAATAATATTTACGAGGTTTAGGCATACTAAAATTAGCCTATTATTGAATATCCTGCATCAACATATAAAACATCCCCAGTAATATCTTTTGATAAATCGCTTACTAAAAATGCGGCTAAATTACCAACACTATTAATATCAGTTCCACGGTGTAATGGCGATTTTTCTACTGCTGTATCTAATAATTCTTTAAAATCAGAAATACCAGAAGCAGCGCGAGTCATAATTGGTCCTGGCGATAATACATTAACCCGAATATTTTTAGTTCCTAAATCGTTTGCTAAATAACGCGCAGTAGATTCCAATGCTGATTTTGCAATCCCCATAACATTGTAATTTTTAATAACTTTTTGAGAGCCATAATAACTAACGGTTAATATAGACCCACCATCTTTCATTAATGGTTCTGCCAATTTAGATAATTGAATCAATGAATAACAAGAAATATCCATGGCTTTTAAAAATCCTTCCTTGGAACAATCAACTACCCTGCCATGTAAATCTTGTTGCGGAGCAAAAGCAATAGCATGTAGTAAAAAATCTAATTTACCCCATTCTTTTTCTATGGCAGCAAATACTTTCTGAATTTCTTCTGGTTTCTCTACATTTCCCGGTAAAAATATAGGACAATTTAATTGCTCTGTTAATGGTTTAGTATATTGTTTAGTTTTCTCCGACCCATAAGTAACCGCTAATTTAGCTTTACACTCATGCATTTGTTTGGCACAACCCCATGCAATACTATGTTCATTAGCTATACCAACGACCAAACCAACTTTACCATCTAAATCTATTAACATTAATTTTCTCCTATTCCATAGAATAATATAGTTCTTTTTTTATATAGTTCCAGAAAAAACCACTTGTTTGTTAGCTATATTTAATTATAATCATTATAATTAAGTTATAATTGCTATAAAAAAAATTAGGATTATTAATGCAATCTGATATACCCAAAGTAACCCCTGAAAATAAATTAATCCTTTCTTGCATAATAGGCAATGCTTTAGAATGGTATGATTTTATCATTTATGGATATTTTGCCCCTATTTTAGGACAATTATTTTTTCCAGCCGCCGATCGTTATTCTCAACTTATGTGTTCGTTCGGTGCGTTAGCAGCTGGATTCCTCACTAGACCAATAGGAGCGGTATTATTTGGTCATATTGGAGACAAATCTAGTCGTATTGTTGTATTAATGCTCTCTATTTATATTATGTCTATTCCTACTACATTAATTGGCTGTCTGCCAACATATGAACAAATTGGTTGGTTAGCCCCTTTTTTACTAACTTTATTTCGTATCCTTCAAGGATTGGCAATAGGAGGAGAATATACTAGTTCTATGGTTTTCCTAGTCGAACATGCCCCAGTTAATAAACGTGGTTTTTTAGGGAGTTGGGCAACATGCAGCTTAATTATTGGTGTAATTATCGGCTCCAGTGTTGTTACTTTTATAATGCATTTTTTAACTAAAGAGCAAGTACTATCGTTTGGATGGCGCATACCATTTATTTTAAGTATGTTTGGTTGTGCAATTGGAATTTATGTGCGTCGTCATTTAAAAGATTCAAAAGAATCTTTTTTACATAATAAACAACAATCTTCCCCTTCTTTTATTCCAATAAAAGAATTATTTAATAAATATTTAGATAAAATTTTAATAGTTATTTCTTTAGATGCTTTAACGGCAATTGGATTTTTCACTCTAGTTATATTTTTACCATCATATTTTAAAGAATATTTACAAATATCAGATACCGCTGCACAATGTATCAATACTACTAATATGATTATCTTCGCTGTTACAACCTTAATGGGCGGGTGGATCTCAGATCAAATTGGCTATAAACTAACCTTATTCTATCCATGTTTAGCATTCATTACTATATCATATTTTGCATTTGCTTTATTTCAATCCGAAGGATTATTATCAATTTTTACAGGACAAACTATTTTAGTTTGTATGATGGGAATATTTTTTGGAGCTATCCCAGTAACTTTAGCTGGTTTATTTCCATCAGAAGTTAGGTGTTCTGGGATCTCAATAGCTCATAATATTAGTATGGCTTGTTTTGGTGGCACCGCTCCTTTAGCTGCAACCTACCTAATCCAACAAACTGAACACGATCTATTATCACCTTCTTACTTACTAATAATTGGGGCTGTAATATCATTAATATCTATAGCATTTTTAAGTAAAAAAACTATAAAAGATCCGATGTATATTTAATTAAGAAGCTAAGAAGTACTAAATAAATTAGGCTCTAAACTCAAAGTTTTAATAACTATTTTAATGCTAGCTAGTGGATATTTAGCAACAGAATATTCTAATTCTTCCCATAAAATTTTCCATGGCAATTTTTCTGCTTCTTCTAAAAAATCTCGCAATTGAAAAAAAGTACCACTAACTACAAATTCAATACCATGTTTATACACTTGAAATATTTTTAAAGCTTCTTTAGACACTTTTTCTTCATTGTCATTCTCCCCTCCAAAAACAGGGGTTGCTTTAATGTTCTCTACGTGCATTACCGTTAACCCTTTATGTTTATCTAAAATAAGTTTTAATAATGACGTCATATCTTTTGGTGAAATTAATCCTTCCGTCATAAGATCTAGTTGTTTTTGTAAATCTACGTTTTCTTTTTGGACTATATCAATTTTTTCTTGTAATCTAATTATTGGGTCTAAATTTAAAGAATTAGATACCTCGCTAATTTGCCCTTGCAAACTAAAAATTTGCCTTCGTAATCTTGATGCTGTACCAGAAACTTGTTGCTTTGAACTAGATAAATTATCTAATATTACACTACGCCACGAAAAATAAACAATTGCTAACATACTTAAAAGAATTAAAATACGCTCCCGTAATGCCAATTGATCTATGATTACTATTAACGGTTTAGATCTTTCTTTAATTGTTTCAAGTAATTTCATTTATATTTATCTAATCCTTAGAGTCCACTATAAATTTAATTTGTTTAGTTTGCTCATCAAACGACATCTGTAATTTTTCAAAATTTCTATTGCTAAATATTTTTGTTTCACCTAGAGATTGTAAGTATTTAGGTATGCTACTGCTATTTAAAGCCACCCCTTCGAAAGAAATTAGCATACCATTTTGTTCTAAATGAAACTTAGTAAGCCACAAATCCGGTGTAAGCTGTTCTGCCATAGCATTTAAATACTTTGCTAATCCGGTAGAATCCTGATAATGCAGCTGCCTTAATGTTGCATACATTTTTTTTTTATAAGTGTTTATTTGTTGCAAATTCGTTAATTCTTTTTGTAGTTGTTCTTTTTGTTCTTCTGTTGGAATAGATTGTTGGACCGACACTAGTCCTTTGTTTAATCTTTCTTGGTTAACCCTTAATTTTTGCAACTCCATTTCAGTTTTATAATAACCACAGAACATATATACAGAATCAAAAAATAATATTACTATAACTATTACATTAATAGTAATTATTTGTCTAAACGGCAAAATAACTTTTTTCTGTTGTTTTTCTCTATATAAATTAATTTGCTGAAACATTATGTATTTTCCCTATACTCCTAAGTGCAGCCCCAATAGCCAGTAAACAATCTGCTTGTTCTTGTAGGCTAATATTTTGGTTAAATTTAATTTTTTCCATTAAGTTAATTCTATTAATCGACATCCCAAGTTGTTCTTTGGCCCACGGAATAAATAAATCTAAATTAATATTACAAGGTGAAATATATATAGCATTAAAATGCACTTCTCTAAATATACTATTACCATAATCTACGGAGCGCTGTAATTCCAACACTAAATTTTCAGCAACACTAAATTTCTCGTCAGCAACATTGTTATTTGGATCAAAACCATCTAATTTTTTAACATCCAGTTTAGTATTTCTGGAAATCAACAAGGCATTGTTTTTAACTAACAAAATAGTATTGTTTTCTTCAGACAGTTTTAACAATAAGCATCCATTTTCCATGTTGGCATACAAGGCCATTATATTTCTCAAACAAAGTTCATTAATATCAATATATTTTAAATGAGCTCCAGCAAAATTTATTAAATTACCAATTTCCTCAGATACTTTCGCCCTCATTGCAACGGCATAAGCCAACTTAACTCCATCTTGGGTTCTAACAATCGGAACCTCAAAAGAATCCAGTATTGCATCGTCTATTGAATAATTAATATAATCTTTAACCCCCCACAAAATTGCTTTTTCTTTAGCCTTATTATCATTTGTTACAGATGCTTCTATTAAGGATAAAACATATTGCGAACCAGACAATACATAACAACATTCTACTCTTTGCAAATTTTGATCTTTTATGTATTTACCAATAATATTTTGTACCGATTTTTGATCTTCATTGGGTTCATCCAAACTAACAAGTTCCATGGTAAATAACCCAAATGATTTTACTGATATATCTTGTAAGCTACGTACAACCACATGAGCTAAAGCCACGATACCATTATTAACACTCACTCCTAACATACCTTCCGGAACTATTTCTTCAGGTTGCCGGTTCGCAAGACGACTAAATAATACTTTGGCTTGACCAACAGCTTTATGTGCAAAACGATTAAATAATACCTTGCCTTGACCGATAACTTTATCGAGCAGTATTATAAGAACCTGTTTATTAAATATTTTATTAAACTTAAATTTATTAAACATAAATATTAAATACCATTTAAATATTAACATAAAAAAGTAAATATATAGATCAATATATGTATCAAGCTAAAAAAATATATACTGCTATTAACTACATTCTAATTTTAGCCAGTATAATTAGCCAATGTTGCCCATCTTTTGCATTAACCTTTACCATACCTGAACAAGAAAATATTATAGGTAATATTCAAACAACTACAGTACAACCTGGTGAATCGCTAGGTGATATAGGTAAAAAATTTGATGTTGGAGTCTATGAAATGATAGAAGCCAATCCAGAACTTGATCCTTGGACCCCTCAAGTAGACTCTATGGTAATAATCCCTACTCAATTCATACTTCCAGCAGGTAAACGTACTGGGATAATTATAAACTTGGCAGAAATGCGGTTATATTACTATCATCCCAAAACCAATTTAGTAACTACTTATCCTATAGGAATTGGTCGAAAAGGATGGGTCACCCCTTTAATGGAAGCTAAAGTCTTAAATAAACAATATAACCCTACTTGGCAGCCACCGATATCTATAATTAAAGAACATGCTATAAAGGGCGACCCACTACCAACCACGGTACCGCCTGGACCACGTAATCCTTTAGGAGAATTTGCTATATACTTATCTAACCCTGGTTACTTAATACACGGTACTAATAGGCCGGGTGGCATTGGATTACGAACAACCAGTGGCTGTATTAGGTTATTCCCAGAAGACATTAAATCTTTATATAATCTAATTACTATTGGTACCCCAGTTAAAATTATTCATGAACCTTACAAAATAGGGATCCAGAATAATAATATATACATAGAAACTCACGAACCGTTATCAGATCCTTATTATAACCGAGAACCAATTACTACTGTTATGCAAAAAGCTATAGAAAATGCTAATTTTATAAGCACTATTAACATAAACTTATTAACACTCCAAGATGAATTACAAAAATCAACAAAAACTTCTAGTGGATACCCTGTATTAATACCAATGAGTGCGACGCATAGTAGCGATAATATGATTCCTTAATAGTTGTTGTTTTATATAACGTTTTTTTCTTAATCTAGTAAGTAATCGTTTTTTATATCTTAATTTCATTAGCCCAAGCAATTGTTTTCGTTTTAATATTTTCTGATTTGCTTGACAATTTACTTGATCATTCCATATCTTATTAAGTATATTTAATCTAGCTACTAATTTATTCATTAGTTCTGTTGAATATTGCATACTAGTTTAGAATATGGTTACGGTAAATTGGTTCCATTTAAGATGAAAAAACATGCAGCTATCGAGGCATTACACTATATAGAACCAGGTTCAATAATTGGAATTGGCACGGGAAGTACCATAAATATTTTTATAGAAGAACTAGCCCTAGCTAAAATACCAATACAAGCTGTATCTAGCTCTAATCAAACAACTAAAATATTAAAACAATTTAATATTCCCGTAATAAATTTCGAAGAAGTTATAGATTTACCAGTGTATATAGATGGTGCAGATGCTTATAATAAATTAAAACAATTAATTAAAGGTCATGGTGGCGGTGCGTTAACTAAAGAAAAAATTTTAGCATATGCTAGTTTAAAGTTTATTTGTTTAGTTGATGAAACTAAACCTACTAATTTTAATAAAACCTCAATTCCTATAGAAGTAATCCCTATGGCTAGAAGCTCGATAGCTAGATCTATAGTAAAATTAGGCGGACAACCAGAATACCGAATCGGTTTTGTAACCGATAATGGAAATTCGATTTTAGATGTTTATAATTTGCCTGTACATCATCCTATTGATTTAGAGCAACAATTAAATAATATCCCTGGCGTAGTTGCAAATGGAATCTTTGCTGTTAGAGGAGCAGATTTAATAATTGTTGGCACTAAAACTGGCAGTTTTTTAGTTTAAATTTATTTATATCAATAGTGCATACCCATTAAATTTCACCAACCTATACTTATTTATATCAAATATAATTAAGAGGGTTTAAGAATGTCCGGAGAAACACCAGAACAACAAGAACAAAAAAAATTACAACAAAATGCTAATGGACTACTAAAAGAAGCATTAAAAAATCATAATCGCTTGTATACTAAATTTGGCAAAAAAGACGACCCTTTAACTAATGAATACCTAGATAATCTAATTAAAATTTTACAAGAAGAAAACGAATTAAATGCCACACTAAAAGCCAAAGGCTGGATGGAGTGGGGTAAAGCATTTGTTAAAACAGATCTTGACTATGCAAAGGCCAACCAAAGAAACTCTGAACTTGCTCAAAAAAAACAAACTCTTATAACAGAATACGTAGAAAAAACTAAATTAGAAAGCGCCAAAGAATTAGCCGAACAAATACAAATTAATACTAAAGAAACGCCAATAATATCATTACAACAACCACTAATTAAACAAATAGAATTAAGTGAAATTCAAATTCATACGCTACCACAAATAATTGATGCTTTCGGCAAAGAAATGCCTAATCTTGCAACCAAACCTTTAGATTATGATAAAAAAGCCGCTGAAATTACCGAAGAATATCGAAAAGCTCTAATGGATCAAGGTATAATGGAGCAATTTGTTGCGAAACAATTTGATTCCTACCAAACATTAAAAAATAAATACCCTGCTCAAATACAACCATTAATAGCTAAGCTTGCTCAATCATATGCTCAATATATGTTTATCAAAGCAGAACAATCAATTCCCAGAGGCGATACCAGCGATGATTTTCCTGTAAACAGAGAAGAATTAGCAAAACTAGCGTTACAAGCAGAACAAGACAAAGACTCTGATTTAACAAAAATAATGCTTTTTTGTGAATATTCTAAAGACACAAAATATATGAAAGACGTTAACGACCCAAGCACAATAAATATAGATCTTCTTATACAAGACATTGAAAAAATTTCTCCGCAAGATATAAAAAATTGGTCTCAACAAGCTAAAGATATTTTCTATAAAACTCCTGGCAGTTATATGCTCTCGGAACCAGAGCAACAACAATTTATTAAACAATTATTTATACTAGAAGCAAGAATAGCAGCAAATCACTCTGCTAAAAAAGAAAAACAAGCTTTGCAAAATCAAATAACATCTGCTATGGAACAAGCCGCTAAACGTTATAATGACAAATATACCCGTGAAACACCAGACAACGCCCTTAAACCATTAGTGGAATGGAATACCGGTAACGAATCAGACAATCAACAACAACGGATCCTAAAAGCTAGAGAAGCCGCTAATAAACAATTCCACGAAATTAAAGGCAGTAATTTCCTCGATGCTTCAGATAAAGCCCGCTTTATTAATATGTTAAGCGTATTAAAAGAGAAAGAAATGCTAGAACAAAATAAACAATATGCAGTAACAAAATGGTTTTGGCCTTATGAAGAGTTAACTATAGAAGCTTGTACCAAGGAAATTGACACAAAAACCCACACCTATTTTAAAGAAAAAGACGAAACCATCAAAAAACGTATTAAAGATTTTGAAACTACTTTTAATATAGCAGAAATCACCCTGGAACCATTATGTTCAATACTAAAAGAACAACTATCCAATGTAATTATAAATAAACGAAAAGAAACTTTTGGTGTAAAACCATTACCTGATACCGATACCGATCTAAATAGAGTGCTCAACCGAATTGAAATAGCAAAGGTATTAAGCACCATAGAACAATTTAAATCTGTTCCTGCTGATACTCAATTAAAATATATTGAAAATTTAACAGATATTTTAGAGAAAATTAATACTCTTAATGATAAACTTATTCAAGCCAAAGAAGATGCCCAAACAGTAGCAGCTAAACAAACTGACGTTAAAAATTTAGAGCATCAAATACAACAACAAAACCAATTGATTAGTCAAATAATTGACGATATCGTATTTAATCCATTTAACAAAGACAAAGATGCATTAAATATTGCCGAAAATAAATTAAATGACACTATAAGTAACTGGTGGGATAAAACAAAAGCCTTTTTTAAACTTGATAAAACTAAAGGAGTTATTGCAGGAGCATTATTTGGTGTTGTAGCATATTTGAGTCTTGCTGGGAATAGTATGCTTGCTCCCATAATTGGAAAATTTAGTGGGATCCCATTCCTAGGAACAGCTGTTAATGCTATTAGTGCTTTTAGTGCTTTTAGCTCGCCACTAGGATTAACAATAGCTGCTATGGCTGGCGCCGCAATTGGATATCCATTTTCGAAAATAGGACATGTTTTTACCCCATTTACATACTTATACAATGAAGTGGCCGATATTATAACTAAACCAAAATCATATATAGATCGTTTCTTTAGAGGTGCGGCAATACTAACTTCTACTTTAGGTATGGCGGTTGGTATAGGATTTTTAGTGACACTTGCAGCTAACCCATTTTCTGGACCAGTAGTTGCAGGGGTAATTGTTGGTGGTTTAGCTACTGTTTTGGTAGCTGCCGCAACTGCTAGAGTAGCAAAATTGATTTCTACCCAAGTATCTAAACGTTATAATAATGGCATGATAGATGTAGATCTATTTATACCAACAGAAAAAGCAAAACAACGCCTAGATGGGGAACCTAACGCAAAAATTGTAAGCGAATATTTTATGCAAGAAAAAAAGCAAATTGAAGATCAAATGTCAAAATCTAACATAACAGAGTTTGAATTAAAATTGTTAGAACAAAAATTAGGGGATCTAATGAATACGTGGAATAATATTCAACAAGGTAAAACAGCATCTTGGGCTCCAATAGCAAGAAAGCTTTTTGAAGAAAAAATGGAAATACAGGCACAAAAAGCTAAAAAGATAGACGTCTCCGATGTTACCAATACCTTGCTAGAACGTATAACTGCACCTAAACATGAACCATCTGGTCCGGATCCGCTAGCACCAATTAGAATTATGGATCAACCAAAACGACAACATTTATCTTTTACTA
Source organism: Gammaproteobacteria bacterium (assembly GCA_050012295.1). Classification (GTDB taxonomy): domain Bacteria; phylum Pseudomonadota; class Gammaproteobacteria; order UBA6186; family Azoamicaceae; genus UBA6186. The sequence goes on along the minus strand of JBEKHL010000002.1, from coordinate 77,074 downwards.
AACAGCAAGCGATAGTAAAAGAATTAGAACAAGACATGCAAAAACTACGCGAAGTTAATGCAATTATTAAGAAAGACCATTAATAAAATGTAGCCTAAATGAATTAACTACCAACCAACTCTAACACTTTATACCAAAGCGCCCCAAAGTATTCATGAAAAAACACTTCACTGTTTACAACACCTTCTGCGCTTGGAGTTAAATTATCTACAGTAAAATTGTTATCCCCTATATTAGATACAATTGGAGCAGGAATGGCTTTTATGCCTTGCTTACTAAAAACTCCCATTGCTCTAGGCATATGCCAAGCATTGGTTACTAAAAAAACATTATTTATATTATTTTTTTCCAAAACTTTTTTAGTAAATTTAGCACTTTCCATAGTATTATGGCTATCGCCCTCTACCCAAATTGCCCCACTAATACCAAAATCAGCTGCTAAGGATTTGGCCATATCAGCTGCTTCACTAACATCGTTGCTAGTACGGTTTGCACCACCGCCACTAACTAGAATTGGTAAATTAGTAGTCTTAGCTAACTTGGCAGCATACAAATTACGTAATAATGCATTAGAATTAGGCCATTTACCGGCCGATAATACTACAATAGCTTGAGGCGTTTTATCTTTGATAATTTCTTCAAATTTAGACTGATATTTTTTCTCTAAATAACCGATTAATACATTATTAGCTAATGGAATACTGAATAAATATAATAATAATGTGCTGCTAATTAATAAAAATGCTGCTCTACCTTTTTTAGATATAAGCCAAAAAAATAATCCTAGCAATAATAAGAATATATTTAACCCTGGCGGTTGTAAAAAAGCTACAATGCATTTTAACCAAACTAACATCATTAAACTCCAAATTATTTATGAAATCATTTATACCTACTTCAAACTATAGCACATAAGTAAAAAATTAAACTTACTTTGGATTTGCTTTTACTAAATAATTAATTACTTTAAATAAAGTTTCTGGATCTTGAACCATAGAAAAATTAACCATATAACTATTATTTTTACCGTTAATAATTACGTTAGGGGTTATAATAACTTTATATTGGGCAGCAATTTCAATCGCTTTTTTAACTTTACGATCGACATCAAAAGAAAGGTATTTTTTAAAAAACACATCTTTAGAAATATTGTATCGTTCGTAAAAATTAACCATTTCCTGCTCTAACCATAATTGCTTACGACTATCGTAGATTTCAGAAAAAATTTTTTCTCCGTCATCATTCGGAAATAGTTCTTGTTGCACATAATAAAGTTTAGCTAAGTTTTCCCACGGTTTATTAAATGCTACTGGACAACGATATATATCGATCTTGTTAGAATTAAGTTGCTTCCATTTATTAAATTCTTGATTAATTTGTCGACAACCAAAACATCCATAATTAAAAAACATTATTACTTGTGGCTTATATTTAGATTTGTCTGGTATAGAGTCAGCAATAGAAATAGCAGGATAACGAATTTTACTCGACAAAACTTTAAAATGCTCTCCAGCTATAAATGTTGGTTCATTAGCTTTATTAGCTGGTATAGCCGAAGCTAAGATCCAGCTAGAACCAAATAAAAAATTTAATAAAATAATGAATAAAATTCTAATTGAAACTAAATTCATAGTTATTAATTGCCTATATTTTCTATTCGTTATAGGATAACCCTATATGTGTGTCAACTCAAATCAATCATACTTTAAAGATATTAAATTTTTTAATAGCGTTTTTGATTTAAAATCGTTACCCAAAGACAACTGTAAAGAAGTAGCATTCGCAGGTCGTTCTAATTGTGGCAAATCTAGTCTTATTAATGCTATAACCAAAAAAAACTTAGCCATCACTAGCAAAACCCCAGGAAGAACAAAATCCATCAATTATTTTCAACTAGCTGAACATAAATATTTAGTTGATTTACCGGGCTACGGTTACGCTAAAGTTCCAGAACAAACCAAAAAATTTTGGGCACAATTACTAGAACAATATCTATCTATTAGGCGTAGTCTAGTTGGTATCGTGTTAATTATGGATATCCGTCACCCACTAAAAGATTTTGATAGGCAAATGTTATTTTTTTGTTCACTTAACAATTTACCACTCCATATAGTACTTAATAAAACAGACAAACTAACGAAAAATCAAATTAATTCTACTATTAAAGCTGTCAAACTAGAATTGCATAATATTCCTAATCTTTCTATACAACCTTTTTCTGCTTTAAAACTACATGGCGTTAAAGAATTACAAGATCAAATTATCAAATGGCTTGATAATTATACTGAACGCATAATCCAATAATCAGCAAAAGCACTTAAATCATCAAAAACTAATAAATTTTTAATACTCATGCTATTTACTTGATCCAACATTGTATGACCCTTCCCAGTTTTTACTAATACTGGCACCAAACCACCAGCTCTAGCCGCCAATATATCAACATCAGAATCACCAACAAATGGTACTTGTTGGTTTGCGTAATCCACATTATATGCTTTAGCTGCTGCTAACAACATCCCTGGTTTTGGTTTGCGGCATAAACAATTATCACTAGTTTTATGTGGACAAACAAAAATTTGATCAATTAACCCACCAAGAGTTTGTAATGCTTGTTGCATTTTATTATGAATAGCATTCAGAGTATTAATTGTTATAATCCCTTTAGAAACTATAGATTGATTAGTAGCAACACAAACAGTAAACCCTGCTTTTTTTAGCTTAACTATAGCCTCTAAGCTTCCCGGGATCTCTTTCCATTCCTCCGGACTTGTAACTCTACTATCTATGCCAGTTTCCCAATTAATAACACCGTCTCGATCTAATATTATAAGTTTTGCCATACTACTAATATATTAAATTAAACAAGAAAGATCTGCCACTAAACCAAATAATTCTCTTAATTTAAATAATAACACTAATCGATTTGTTCTAATATTTTGATCTTCTACCATTACCATAACTTTATCGAAAAACTGATCAACAAATGGCTTTAATTGTACTAAATTTTGTAGAATTAAGTTATAATTTTGTTGTTTTGATAATGGCTCAATAATATTTTTTAATTTAATCAATTGTTCAAACAATTGTAATTCTTCCTTTGTTTCTAAAAATTTTTGTTCAATATGACTATTTTCTATTAAAGACCTATCTGTTTTTTCTAACAAATTATTAACTCGTTTATTAGCGCTAGTTAAACTTTGAGATCCTTCTAAAGTATTAAAAACAACAACCGCATTAACCCGCAAATCAAAGTCATACAAATTAGTACTAGCTTTTTCTAAGACTGCTTTAAACAATTTGTTAGATACGTTATGATTAAGGTACCAATTTTTTAAGCGTTCCAAACAAAAATTTAATAAATTTTTTGACAAATCTTTAGATACCTCTAAAGATTTATTAAACACACTATAAGATTTAGCTACAATGTTAAATAAATCTAATAGCTGTAAAGATAATTTTTTTTCTATTAAAATTCTAATAATAGCTAATGCGTGTCTTCTTAACGCAAAAGGATCTTTCTCTCCTGTCGGAACCTTACCTATAGCAAATAATCCAAATAATAAATCCAAACGATAAGCAAGCGCTAAACAAATGCCAACCATAGATTCCGGTAAAAAATCCTCAGAAAACCTTGGCAAATAATGTTCTTTAATGCCTACAGCAATAGAATTTTTCTCTCCTTGTTGTAAAGCATAATACCCTCCCATAATTCCTTGTAATTCTGGGAACTCTAATACCATTTGCGAAACCAAATCAGCCTTACACAATAAAGCGGCTCGACTAATGCTATCTTGTTGTTCTAAATTAATGTTTAACAATTTTCCTATGTTTTCTGCAATATTTTGAATTCTAATTGATTGCTCATATAAACTACCTAGTTTTTCCTGTAGCACTATAATTTTTAACTTCTCTAATCCTGTAATTAACGGTACTTTTAAATCTTGAGAATATAAAAAAGCTGCGTCTTGCAACCTGGCTTGCATAACTCGTTGATTACCTATAATAATATTATTTATATTATCTATTGGCATATTACTAATTAAAATAAATCCTGCTAATAAATTGTTATTTTGATCTGTTAATGCAAAACTTTTTTGATGATGCCCCATTGCAGATATTAAACACTCTTTAGGTAAACTTAAAAATTCCTTAGAAAATTCAGCGAATAATGCCACCGGATATTCTGTCATGGCAGTTACTTCTTCTAATAAGTTTTCTTCTAATATGCATTTGGCATTTAATTCTTGTTCTTTAGTCTTTATTTCAAAAACTATCAGTTGCTTTCTTCTGTTAAAATCAACAATAACTTTACCAATAGCTTCTAGTTTGTGTTCGTATTCTGCAGAATTATTTAAAACAATAGCTCCTGGCGCTAAAAACCTATGCCCATAAGTTAAATTACTAGAATTAACCCCAAACAAATTAAAGTCTATAATTTCTTCACCAAATAACACTAATAACCAATGTATTGGTCTAGCAAAAATATTCTCCCCATTACCCCAACGCATTTTTTTCCCTGGTAAATCACTAACCGCTTTGCGTAAAATTTCAGGAATTAATTTAGGATCAAGATCTAGTTGTTCTATTAAAACAGCAATCCGCCTTGGAGTAGCGAATGATTTAATTTTAACAAATACTCCTTTTTTGGCTTCTAATTGAGTTTGCATTTTTTCCATAAAAGCCACTGCCATTTTATTAAGAGACATTGGCGGCAATTCTTCGGTACCAATTTCAATAATTAAATCTTTTTGCATAATGGAAACCCTAGACTTTCTCTAATAGAATAATATTTCTCCGCTACTTGTCGTGATAAATTTCTCACTCTTAAAATATATTGTTGTCGTTCTGTAACAGACAAAGCTCCTCTAGAATCCAGCAAATTAAATGTATGAGATGCCTTTAAAACAAATTCATACCCAGGATCTATTAAATCGTGAGATAAACAAAGTTGGGTTTGCTGTTCAAAATCATTGAAATGCCTGGTTAACATCTCTAGATCTGCATATTCAAAATTATACGCAGACATAGCTCGCTCTCCTTGGTACACTTCTCCGTATGTAATTGCATTTTTGTTAATACCATATGTCCAAATTAAATCTTTAATTTTATCTTTATTTTGTAAATACATAGCAATACGTTCGATACCATAGGCTAACTCTACTGTTATCGGACGACATTCTAATCCACCAACTTGTTGAAAATAAGTAAACTGAGTGATCTCCATACCATCTAACCACACTTCCCAGCCTAAACCTCTTGCTCCTAGAGTTGGTCCTTCCCAATTATCTTCCACAAAACGAATGTCATGTTGTAACGGATCTATTCCTAATTTTTTTAAAGAATCTAGATATAATTCCTGAATATTGTGTACCGATGGTTTTATTATTACTTGATACTGGAAAAAATGTTGATTTCTATTAGGATGCTCACCATAACGACCATCTGCTGGTCGGCGAGATGCCTGCACATGTGCACAACTCCACGGTTCAGGACCAATAGCTCGTAAAAAAGTTGCTGGGTGAAAAGTTCCAGCCCCAACCTCTAAATCCATAGGCTGTAAAATAACACACCCTTGTTCTTCCCAAAATTGTTGCAAAATACCAATTATTTGCTGAAAAGTTATATTTTTTTTAGTAATTAATTTAGACATATTGTAAATTTTGCTTTAATAAATCTAATAAGTCAAATGGAGGTGTTACCTTTTCTTTTAATGGACTGATTGTGGTATAAATTGGTGTTGTGGTGGAAAATTTTGAACTGGATCAGCGGCGGTGGCAACTACATTATGTTTATTTACCCATGGATTAGCAAGCTTTTCTAAGTGGGTTAATTTTTGTGCATTATCTGTTAATTTTTGTTTAAATCCATTATAAGCATTAACATCTAAAGAATCCCCTACCTCATCTAATATTTTTAGTCCTCGCAATCGTTGATTTAGACCTCTTTCTGTAACACCATCTTGCAGCTCTTCTGGTAAATCAACGTCTCTTAATGATTCCAGCGCCATTGTCATTTGATTATTTTGAATTTCTATTGCTTGTTTTATTTCTTCGCTTCTACTTTCTTTAGCTTTTCTCAAGGCTTCTGTAAAGTTATCTTCAGATACAAGACAATCATACTTATTTCCATTAACAAATAAACGTAAAATACTTTTCCTTTCTTCTTCTGGTACAACAACAGCTACTCGATCGCCAGCAGAATGTATATCTATAATTGATTGCGTATTAAATTTATGTAAAAAGTTTTCAAACACCAATCCAAATTCTTGTTTTTTCTTGGGTGTTAAAACACTACCTTCACTAAAAGCTTTTGTTTTTAACACAAAATGTGATAATTTTAACCGATCTTGTTGTATAATTGCCCAAAGTTCGACTTTTTGTTTATCAGACAATCCTTCGTTAGGATCCTTAATTTGGTCTATTAGTTTATCTATTTCGTTCTTTAACGCTGATACATTGCCCTTAATAATTTGAACTGCATCTTCAAAAAGATTTTCAAAATTATTCCATGACTCAGGATCATCTCCTTCTTGTGGTGGATATGCTTTAAGATATGCCTGATAACCCTTACGAAGATTTTCTTCTACAATAACAGCAAGTTGCTCACTTTGATCTTCTTTCTCTTTAAGATCTTTAAAAATCTCTTTTTCAATTTTTGTTACTACCGCATGACCAACTTTACTAAACAAACCTTTTGTATCTTTTTTTAGTTTATGCAAAAGAACATTTAAAAATTGTTCATTAGTTAATGAAATCTCTTTATTATTTATTTTCTTTAATAGCTTACGATAAAGTTTTCTTCCCGCTTCTCCAGCAAGAGAAAATATTTTGACGTATTGTCCATATGGCCCTTCTTTCTCACTTTCGTCAAATTCTGCTCCAGGATTAAAGGCAACCATTATTTTATGAAAAATAGTTCTAAATCCAGCAAATAACTTCGTAAGACTTTCTATAAATACCGGATTCGAAAACAAACTTGCAAAAGACTCAAAAATCCCACTAAATGTTTCTGATAGTTCCGGTTGTTTTTTCTTTGGTAGTACAGTTTCTTCTTTAGGTTTAGAAAATTTAAGTATGCTAATATAAAATTTTTTTAACTCTTCATCACTTTTAGTTCGCAAATATTCAAAAAGCTCTGCTTCTAATTTCTTTTTATCAGTTATTAACAATATACCTACTATTTGTTCACGAGCTAAACTAGTAAGTATTGCATCATCAGGTATATTTGCCGCCCATATTTTAGCTGTTTTCTCTTTAAGATTAATTAAAGGCTGATAATGATTGCCTCCTTGATATCTTAAATAAATGGTTTTTCTATATGTTAGATTGCTATTATTTGGATCCGGGTATTGTTGATTTTTTTCCCCATTCTCTTTTACTATAACAATATTGACCTTAAATACTTCGCTAGCTGCTTTAATTGAAGTACTATCTCCCCAAACTCCTCGAGTATTAATTAGGTCTTTATATTTTTCTCGTAAATATTCTTGTTCTGCTTGATCCGGACTATTTTTTAATACATCTACTGGCTTCTTAAGTGAAATGCCTGCTTTTTTAAAATCTTCATCACTAATAAAATCTTTAAAAACATCCCAATGATTATAAATATATTGTGAAATATCTGCACGTATAGAACCACAGCGACGACTATCACCTTTAATTAAGTGAGCAATAGATTCATAAAAACAATTCCCACTTTTGTCTGAAACTTCTTCCCAAACAAAACTTTCGTTTTGCCCAGTTATTCCAGGAATAGTTATTGTTTTGTCCGACATACTGCAAATCTCCAAAGGTGCTTTCGCTTTAATTTTTTATATTTAACAGCATTTAGCCTATTATTGTCAAACAAAACCAAGGCATACAATAAACTAAAATATTTAGTTGCTATGCACGTTTTTTGTGACTTATTTTAGTTTAGTTCAAAATTATAAAATATTTATTTATATAAAGTTATAACGTTAAATTAACACCCAGCAGTTTAGGTAAGCCTTTCAACGCTTCAATAAATGGTATTACCTCAATCCCTTCATAATACTCTCTATTTTCCCCACCGTATAAAAAATAGCATTTAGCTTGAGGATAGTCTGAATTAAATTCTTTAAGAGAACTTAAATCTTTCCCTTTAATACTTTTAGAACGCTTAATTTCAAAAGCTAAAATACCACGCTCCCCATACAAAACAACATCTACTTCTAAACCACTATTAGTGCGCCAATAGTAATTTTCATACCCTAGTTGGTAATATTCATTAATCGCTCTTATTTCTTGAATAAATAAAGTTTCTAAAGCAACTCCTTCAATTTCTTCAACAGAATCTAGTGGCCCTTTAGGACGTATAGCTCGGTATACCCCAACATCAAAAAAATAAAATTTAGGATGAACCAGCATTCGCCGTTTAGCATGCTTAGTAAAAACTGGCAAGCTAAATGCCAACAACAAATCTTCTAAAATATGAAAATAGCTTTCAACAACTTTACGATTAATACTAACTTCACGAGCAATTTCAGTAATATTTAATACTCCTCCTTGAGAAAAACTTATTATTTCTAAAAATCTAGAAAAATTACTAATATTGCGCGTTAAACCCTCTTGCCTTACTTCTTCTTGTAAATAAGTTTTTACATAAGATTTAAGATACATATATGGATTAGTACGAGAAAACACACTTGGTAAATGACCATACTGCAAAGATTTTTCTAAATTAAAATCCTCTTTTAATTCTTGTACTGTTAAAGGATACATGGAGTAAGTGTTGGCTCGACCTGCTAATAAATTAACCCCCTTCTTCCTTAAAGCCCTAGCGCTAGAGCCTGTTAGAACAAATTTATAATTAAAAGATTCGATTAAACGATGCACTTCGTTTAATAAAGCAGGTATCTTTTGTACTTCATCAAGCACAATTAATCCAGAAAATTTGGGTGGGATTAAATTTTCTAAGCGCCCTGGATCTGCTTGCAATAATAAATAAGTCTCACTTTTTAATAAATCTAAATAAATAGCTCCATGGATCTGATTTTTAATCCAGCTAGTTTTCCCAGTTCCTCTTGGACCAAAAAGAAAAAAACTACGGGATTCTTGTAAAGGCAAATGTAATAATCTGGAATACATAACTCCATTTTAACTGTATTTTTGGAGTTTTCAACTCCTAAAATACTAAAAACCCAAGAATTAAAATTTGCTAGTTGCATTATATGTTAATGCAGTATACAATGTATACATGAAGAAGAATATTATAAAACAATACACATTGCGTAACATTCCAAAAGAAGTAGATTTAGAGTTAAAACGAAAAACAAAAGAAAGCGGAAAAAGTTTTAACCAAGTTGCAATAGAAGCTCTTGCTAATGGGTGTGGGCAAACTCTTAAATATAAGATAGATCTCTCTGATATTGTAGGAACTTTATCAGATGAAGAAGCTGATTTAATAGAAACAGAAATCAAAAGACAACATCAAATTGATCAATCATTATGGCTATGAAAATAGTTATCGATTCTAATAGATATACAGATTTATGCCATAACATCCCTGAAGTAATAGAAATTGTTGAACGCGCTTCTTTAATATTTGTACCTCTAATAGTTATAGCAGAACAAAGAGCAGGCTTTGCTCATGGTAACCAGCAAGAAAAAAATGAACGTATTCTTACAAAATTTCTTAATAAAGACGAAGTATCTATCTTATATCCAGATGAACAAACAACCCACTTTTACGCTAATTTATATGCTTACCTTAGAAAAAAAGGTAAACCTATTCCAACTAATGATCTTTGGATTGCCGCTTTAGTTGTCCAATACAATTTAACTCTTTATGATCGCGACTCAGATTTTGATAATCTACCACAATTAGCAAGAATAGGACGTTAAAACTACGCTATATCCCAAGGAAAACAAAGAACATCTCGTATGGAATTAGTTTTAATTATTAACATTAACAATCGCTCTATACCCAAGGCTACCCCACTACAACTTGGCATCCCATGCTTTAATGCTGCAATTAAATATGGATCAATCTCTAAATGAGGCTTACCAAGTTTTTTACGCAGATCTTGATCTGCTAAAAATCTTTGTTCCTGTAATACCGGATCTAATAATTCATGATACCCGTTAGCTAATTCTACTCCATTTATGTATACTTCAAAACGTTCCGCTACTTCAACACCATCTTGATCTTTATTTACTTTAGCAAGCGCTGCTTGTTCTTTAGGGTAATTATAAATAAACAATATTTTATTTAACTCTAGATTAGGTTCAATACAATGATTAAATAACAACTCCTGACAATCTTGCTTAGTAGCATTTATTATAGAATTTTTAAATTGTTCAGAAAGTTTAATATTATTGTAAACTAAAGTTTTCAATTTTTGCAGATCAGCTAACACCGGATCTATTTGTAAATATTTAATAAAAATTTCTCGATAACTTATTTTACAAACCTCATAATTAATACCACAAACCCTGAATAACTCTACCATTTCTTCCATTAATTTATGGTGATCTACACCTATTCTATACCATTCTAACATAGTAAATTCTGGATTATGTAATTTTCCCACTTCCATACCACGAAACACCTTAGACAATTGAAAAATATCTCCAATACCTGCCGCTAATAAACGTTTCATCGCATATTCTGGTGAAGTTTGCAAAAATCGCTTAAAACCCTCGTTCCCAACCACTGCTATTGGGTCGATATATGGGGCAGTAGCAGAGTATTGAGATAACATAGGTGTTTCCACTTCTAAAACATTATGTTTTTTAAAAAAATTTCTAATAGTATTTAATATTTCTGCTCGTTGTTTAATTATTGCTATATTTGCTGTTGGTTGCCATTTGTTTTGCATGTTTTACTACCTTTTCCATATGTTTAATGCTAAAATATATTATTATGTATCCTCATGCTCAATCCTTATCACGATTCTTTTGGCATTTTATAAAAAAACAACCTATCGCTTTTACCGTGTTTTTTTTGGCTCCAACTGTTTTCATATTAGAATCTACCGCCATGCCATATGCAATCAAGATGATAATAGATTTTATTACTTCTTATTCAGAGCCACGCATTAATATTTTTCAACACCTAGCACCAGCTCTATATTTATATGGCAGCGCCTGGATAACTATAATAGTTATAACACGATTACAAAATTGGTGGCAAGCCTATATTTTACCTAAATTCGAAGCAAACATTAGAATGGATACCCTTAGTTATGTATTAAATCATTCTTACCATTATTTTGGCCATCAATTTTCCGGTAACATCGCCAGTAAAATTAAAGATTTACCTAAAGCTTTAGAAACTATTAGAATGATTTTATGTTGGAATATAATAATTAGTTTATCGGTAACAATAGCAACATTAATAGTAATGGCTACTGTAAACAAATGGTGCGCTTTAATATTAGGAACCTGGATTGTTATACATTTAGGGGTAATTATTTATTTTGGCCAATTTACTAATATAGTCGCCGCAAAAAACGCCGAAGATAAAAATCGTTTAAGCGGTAGTATTGTTGATATTATCTCTAATATTGCCTCTGTTAAATTATTCTCAACAAGTAACAAAGAAATAAATTACATTAAAGATCAACAAGCTCAAGAAATGGAAAGCAATAAACAACTTATTTTATCTTATAATAAATTACGCCTATGGACAGATATTCCCTTAACTTTTACCTTTGCCGGTCTTATTTCAGCTTTAATTATTGGCTGGCAACACCATTTAATTTCTGCTGGGGATGTTACGTTTGTAATGCAAAGCACTTCTTGTGTAACAGCCCAAATGTGGTTTTTAGGGGAATCTCTGGCAACTTTGTTTGGAGAAATCGGACTAGCCAAACAAGCATTAACAATTTTACAAACACCTCACGATATAGTCGACCCGCCAAACGCTAAAATGTTACAAGTTAAAGATGGTCTTATTGAATTCGATAATGTAACTTTTAATTATCAACACGGTAATAGATTATTTCAAAATAAATATATAACTATTGAATCAGGAACTAAAGTTGGTTTAGTTGGTTTTTCCGGATCTGGTAAAACTACATTTGCTAATTTAATTTTACGCCTGTTTGAAGTACATAGTGGCCAAATCCGTATCGATCACCAAAATATTAGCGAAGTTACTCAAGATTCTTTGCATGCAGCTATAGCGATGATCCCTCAAGATACCTCTCTATTTCATAGAACTTTAATAGAAAATATTCGTTACGGTAAACCAGATGCCAACGACAAAGAAGTTATTCAAGCTTCCATAAATACCCATTGTCACGAATTTATTACCAAACTACCAGAACAATATCAAACTTTAGTTGGAGAACGAGGAATGAAATTATCTGGTGGACAACGACAAAGAATTGCTATTGCTAGAGCTATGTTAAAAAATGCACCTATAGTAATTTTAGACGAAGCAACTAGCGCCTTAGATTCCGTTACCGAGCAGCTCATTCACGAGGGCTTGCAATCCCTTATTAAAGGCCGCACTACTATTGTTATTGCGCATAGGTTATCTACCCTAGCCACCATGGATCGTATTTTAGTATTTGATAAAGGACAAATTATAGAAGACGGATCACACGAACAATTATTACAACAAAATGGTCGATATGCACATATGTGGCACATGCAATCTGGAGGTTTTTTACCAGAAGAAGAAAATTAGTTTTTTTTCTGATCATCAGATTGTTGTTTATTATTAATATTTAATATATCCATTACTTTTTGTTTTACCTCTGGAGGTAATAATTGATCCAATGATTTATCTTCGGATGACGAGGACGATGAATCTTTAGGTGGTGCTTTATTATCTGCAGAAGATGATGGTGCGTTAGGATCCATAATTTTTTTTAGTTGTTCTTCGACAGGATCTATAGTTTTAGTTTGATTTTGTTGTGGTTCTTTTGCTTCAGAATTTTCGCTGGCAGGCATATGAAAGTCTAATTTTTTCATATCTTCTGGTAATTGCTTTTCTAACCATACCGCTGCAGGTTTAAAATTTGCTATTAATGTAGAGTCTTTAATAGAATAATCTTGAATTAGTCCGGCAGTTTTGGCCATAGCCATAGTAAGTGCAATTATTGCTACTCCTCTAACAAAACCAAATACTCCACCGGTAATACGATCGGTAACAGTAAACTTGGTGGCTTTAATAATTTGTTCTATTAATCGACTTATTATTCCACCTATAATTAATACTATAAATACTATTAATATAAATGCTATTACCAAACGCATTTCAGCTTGAGGAATAATACTGTGAAATAACCCAGATGCTGGTTTACAATAACTAATCGCTAACATAATTGCTGCCGACCAAATTATTAAAGACATTACCTCGCGAATTATTCCTCGCATAAGGCCCATTAACATGGAAACCATAATAATTATAATAATACCGTAATCAATCAATCCTTGAATATTTTGCATATATTAATTCCTTTTAAGCCACTCACTCCAATTCTGCTTGTTATACCCTTCTGGATCTAACACATATTTATAAAATTTTTTAATAAATCCATAACGATCTTTAGCAGCCGGTTCTTTCCATTTTTTACGGATCACTCTAACAAGTGGTTCAGATAGGTTAATCCCACCTAAATTATATTGACGCCGTAAAATATCGTCTAATGGTAACAAATGTGCATTTTTAATAATATCGTATAATACCATAAAAGTAGTAGTACGACCTTTACCTCCGCGACAATGAAAATGCACCCAAGCATCTTTGGGCAAATTTTTTATAAACTGCACAAATAAATCCACTTGTTTGGCTTCTGGAGCAAAATGATCAGCAACTAAAAATCTTTGATACTTTACTCCTAATTCTTCTACTGCTTGTTGTTCAGTACCCACTTTATGTATTGCCACCGTAGAATAATTTTTAGGTATAAAAAAACCATCTTCTAATTTATCAACAGCTCGATACACGTTCGCAGTTTTCGCAAGAAATAATTGCAAGATCAACTGTTGTTCTAAGCTATACGCAACTTGATTTCTAAATCCAAACCATGAAACTGCATTATCATTTAATAATGCATGCGGTTCTTGTCTTAAATCAACAATAAAAATTTTATTATGGTTTTTAACAAATTGTTGTGCTTGAGCAATTATATATTCAAAATCTTTCAAATTCGGTTGGGCACTACCAGAAACATATAATTTTATAGGTTGTAGTACTATTCCAGTACGATATTTTTTTGGTTCAGAATAATTTTTAATATTATTTATATTATCAAATATTAAAATTACCCCCTTAAGATCCGTTGTATCAGCATAAATATTTAGCATGCTTAACATGCTTAACATGCTAGCAATACACAATAGCTTAATTATTGATTTTAATTTTAGCAAACTTTCTTTTCCCAATTTGATAAACATGTGAAACACCATCAACCTTAACTGCTACATTGTTTTCTATTACTTCGCCATTTATTTTAACTGCTCTTTGTCGAATCATACGCAATGCTTCAGAAGTGCTAGCTACTAGCCCAGATTGCTTTAATACGTTAGCTAAGGCCATAGTATGGTTATTATTATCCACAGTTACCACAATCTCTTGGAGATTTTCTGGTATTTTATTTTGCTGGAATTGTAGTTCAAAATCTTCATGAGCCTTATTAGCCGCGTTAACGCTATGAAATCTCGCAACAATTTCTTTAGCTAATAATATTTTAATATCTTTCGGGTTATGTCCATCTACTACACTATTTTTTAATTGATTAATATCTTTAAGATCTTTAAAGCTAAGTAAATCAAAATAACGCCACATAAGTTGATCAGATATTGACATAAGTTTACCAAACATCTCACTTGCTGGCTCTGTAATCCCTATATAATTATTTAATGATTTAGACATTTTTTGAACACCATCTAAACCTTCTAATAATGGCAAAGTAATAGCTACTTGCGGTTTTTGACCATATTGTTTTTGTAGTTCTCTACCAACTAATAAATTAAATTTCTGATCTGTACCACCAAATTCTACATCTGCCTTCGTTACTACAGAATCATACCCTGTCAACAAGGGGTATAAAAATTCATGAATGGCAATCGATTGCCCATTTTTATAACGATTATTAAAATCATCCCGTTCTAACATTCTGGCTATAGTATATTTAGAAGTTAGTTCTATCATTTGATGAGAGGTTAATTTTTCTAACCAACTAGAATTAAATAAAATTTCTGTTTTTTCCGGATCTAAAATTTTAAATACTTGATTTTTATAAGTCTCAGCATTTACTAAAACTTGCTCTTTAGTTAAAGGCAGTCTAGTAATATTTTTACCAGTTGGATCTCCTATCATCCCAGTAAAATCTCCAATTATAAATAGCACCTTATGGCCAAATAATTGGAATTGCCGCATTTTATTTAAAACTACTGTATGGCCTAAATGCAAATCAGGAGCCGAAGGATCGCAGCCAATTTTAATTTTAAGCGAGGAACTTAGCCGAGATTTTAGATCTTCTAATACTAAAATTTCCTCTACACCTTGCTGTAACTGTTCTAATTGTTCAAAAGTATTATATTTCATAAGCCCATAATAATAAATCAAGAATGATTTATTTGCATTAATATTTTATATTACACAAAATATTATGTATACTGAATGCAGGAGAATTAATATGCTAAGCATTGGTTTAATGAGCGGTACCTCAATGGATGGTATAGATGCAGCATTAATAGAAACCGACGGCAAATCACAAATTAAAGAATTAGGTGGCATTTCACTTAATTATAATGCTGATTTTAAAATGCTATTAAAATCAGCAGAATTAGCCGTAAGAACCTGTAATGGTAATTTAGAAGAAGCTAAACGTTATTATTCTCAAGCTATTGAATCTTATCTAACCAAAGAACTTAAAAGTACCGATTTTGCAAGATTTAAAGAATTTACGTTTGATCAAATCGTAGAACAATCCACAAACCTCCACGCTGATATTACAAATAGTTTATTAAAAAAACTAAATTACAACCCAAAAGATATCGATATTATTGGTTATCATGGTCAAACTTTATTTCATCGTCCATCCGAAGGAATTACTATTCAAATAGGTGACGGACAATTGCTTGCTAAAAAAACCAATATTAAAGTTATTAACGATTTTCGTAGTAACGACGTAAAATCTGGCGGACAAGGAGCTCCATTTGCACCACTTTATCATCTTGCTTTAGCTATTCGTGATAACAAATACCCTATAGCTATAGTAAATTGTGGCGGTATTGCTAACGTAACTTTTATTACCGGAACAACTTATAATGATATTATTGGTTTCGATACCGGTCCAGGTAACGGTTTAATAGATCGTCTTGTTAAACAAAAAACAAATAATACTGAATTTATGGATCAAGATGGAAAATACGGTAAAAAAGGTCAAATAAATTTAGAAATATTAAAATTGTTGTTCCAAAAAGGCGTTTTGCAACAACAAAAAAATTATTTCGATATTAATCCTCCTAAATCTTTAGATATTGATGATCTAAAACTCATCGAAGAATTAAAAGATATTCCGTTACCAGACGCATGCGCTACATTAGCTGCCTTTACAGCAGAATCTATCGCTAAAAGTATTGATTATTTACCTAAAGAAGTAGTGCCTATAAATTGGGTATTGGCTGGTGGCGGGTGGAATAATCCGGTAATTAAAGACCAATTAACTATCAGTTTACAAAATAAAATTAAATTCACGCTTAACATAAAACTTGCCGACGAAATTAATTGGAATAGTAAATATATGGAAGCCCAGATCTTTGCTTATTTAGCAGTCCGTAGCTTACTAGATCTACCTATTAGCGTACCAGCTACCACTAAAGTACCAAAGCCTTTGTCTGGTGGTCGGTTGTATACGCCAATTACTTTTTAGTAAAAATGGACATATCATTTTCATCTAATAAACTAAGCATTTGTTGAGCATGAGACAAAAATTTAGCACGATACTTACTAGGTAGTGGCATAGACTTTGGCAACTGCACTGTTAAAGGATCACGATGCACCCCATCTACTCTAAATTCATAATGTAAATGATCTCCAGTTGCTAACCCAGTACGCCCCACATAGCCTATTACTTGTCCTTGTTTAACAAAACTATCTCTAGTAAGTTTTTGTGCAAAATTAGATAAATGAGCATAAAGCGTAGAATATTTATTACCATGCATTAATTCAACTACATTACCATACCCACCTTTTCTACCAATTAACACTACCTTGCCGTCACCAGCCGCTTTAACTGGAGTTCCAGAAGGAGCAACATAATCAACGCCTTTATGAGCACGAAATCTATGTAAAATAGGATGATGTCTATTGGTAGAAAATTTAGATCCAATTCTAGTAAATTTTACTGGATTTCTTAAAAAAGTTTTATTCATACTATACCCTTGTGGTGAATAGTAACCAGTTCTTCCTTGAGCATCAGTGTATCGTACCGCTTGATAAATTTGTTTTTGATTAATAAATTCGGCAACTAATATGTGTCCTGTACCAATTTTTTCGTTATCCACATATTTATCTTCATAAAGAAGACGAAATTTATCGTTTGGTCTAATATCCATAACAAAATCAATATCCCACCCAAAAATATCTGCCATTTCCATTATCAACGTATCATCTAATCCAGCTTCTTGGGCCGCAGAAAAAAACGACCCTATAATTTTATTAGTAGCAAAATTTAATTTCTTAATAATAGGCTTTTCTTCTTGATGAATTTTATAATTTCTTGGTCCTACCTGATCTATAAACACGGTCTTATTTTTAGCAATAACTAATTTAATAGTTTTAAGATTATTACGTTCATCTAATAAAACGCCTACCGATTGCCCAGTTTTAATATTAGCAACGGCTTTAGTTAAATTAGCTTTAATAAAATTATTCAAATCTTTTAACTGTATAGATGAAATTGATAATTTTTGTAATAAACTTATTAAAGTATCCCCAGCTTGAATTTTAATTGTGTGCCATGATGGTGCTGGAACTATTGGTTCAATCTTGTTAGGAAACGGTTTATTAACTGGCTCAATACTTTCCGGCGCAATTACAACTTCAGTCAAAGCTTTTAAGTTACTAGAACTGCCTATTTTAGGGTATAAAGTAATTATTTGACCATTATAATTAGTAATCGTATGTACTAAAGACGAAATTATAATTAGACAACCAACCATACCAAAGCTGGCTAATAAAAATAGTTTTCTTTGCCTCGAAGTTTTTAAAATTCTTGTATTAGCTAACGCTGGCTGATAATCAAATCTCATAGACTATAAAGGATAGCGTCTATTGTATAGACGTTCAAGAACAAATCTAAGCCATAATACTAAATATCTTATGGCCTCTATCCGTTTAATACAATTAATACCCAATTATAGATTTTTCGCTATCTTGTATAGTATTATCTACGCCACTTAATTTATTTAACATAGTGTATAAAGTTTTCTCCCAAACTTCATGTTTATCTTTTAAAACATTATTATCATCCTGTAATCTAGTGTTTTTTTGCTCTAACTCTTCTACTTGCAAACGTAACAATTCTATAGTTTCTACAGTTTGTTCAACCTTAGCTTCCAATTGCTGTAATAATTGACTAGACATAACATAATTCCCCATTAATTTTACAATTTTCTAAATTAATAAAATATTGTCTCTAAAGCAATACCCTTATCTTCTAATATATTACGTAAAATTTTTAAAGCTTCTACTTGAATCTGTCGAACACGCTCCCTAGTCAAACCTACTTCACTGCCAACCTCTTCCAAAGTAGCAGCTTCATGACCAAGCAAACCAAACCTTCTAACTAAAATAGAACGTTGTTTTTCGTTTAACATATTTAAACATTCACTTAATTGCTCTTTAATATTATTATTCTCTAATATTTTTATAGGGCTATGGTTCTTATGATCAGCAATAGCTTCTAATAAAGATTTTTCATTATCATCATTTACTGGAGTATCTACCGATAAAGTTCTCTCGTTAAGTCTCAATAATTTATTTACTTCATGAGGACATTTATCTAGTGCTTTAGCAATATCCTCAAATGATGGTTCATGATCTAATTTGTTAGTAATTTCACGAGCTTTTCTTAAATAAGTATTTAATTCTTTAATAATATGAATTGGTAACCTAATAGTTCGTGTTTGATTCATTAATGCACGTTCTATGTTTTGTTTAATCCACCAAGTAGCGTATGTAGAAAATCTAAATCCTCGTTCTGGATCAAATTTTTCAACAGCACGAATTAATCCTAAATTTCCTTCTTCAATCAAATCTAATAATGCTAACCCTCTATTTAAGTAACGCCTAGCAATTTTAACTACTAACCTTAAATTACATTTTACTATGTAATTTCTAGCATTATGATCTCCTTTTTTAGCTAATCTAGAGTAATGAACTTCTTCCTGAGCAGTAAGTAACGGAGATTTGCCAATGTCTTCCAAGTATATTTGAGCAGGATCAGTATCTCTTTTCTTTTTCTTTACAGGAGCTGAACCTAAATCCTCATCTTCGTATTCATTAATTTGGACTTCAGACACAACAGCAGAAGTAGCAATTTCCTCTATGCTATCGATATCTTCAATATTTTCATCAACAAAATTTAATTCTGTCTCTTCTAATTGATCATCTAATGGTAATAACTCTTCTGCAATTAAATCTAGCTCTACAGATTCTTCATCTATTCCTTGAATATTTGACATGATGTCCCTTGTTCTTCCATGAATATAGGGTTATATACTGAACGTATATGACTACATAAATATTAATTATAGCAATATTGTTTTATTTATCTATATTTAATTTATAATTAATAACATGCAAGATTTTAAAATAGTAAATCGTTCAGAACTTATAAAAGCGATTAGCGATAAATACACAAATCTACCTCACTATATTGTTGTCATGGCAATAACCCATATTTTTGAAACCATGACTAATGCTTTAATGGAAGCAAAAAAAATAGAATTACGTAAATTTGGTAGTTTTTCTTTACAATTTCGCCCAGCCAGATTAGCAAGGAACCCTAAAACTGGCAATACTATTACCATGCGATCCAAGTATGTCGTGCATTTTAAACCAGGGAAAGAACTGCATGCCAAAGTTAATAAAAAGTTTTAATAATTCAATTGTATTAATTCTGATAGTTTACTGCCAAACTGCAATTTCAATCGAGCAAAAATTAGATCCTAAATATGGTAATGGTCAGAGCACTAAATTTATTGATGCCATGTATGGGCGAAGCCCAGATATAACAGATGCCGAATTACAGGCCATAGAAAAATCTATACCTCCTAGGATCACTAGTAGATTTTTCATACGCTTCGGTGCCAATAATTGCACTAGCTCTGTTTCTAAAGTAGTTAACACTTCTGTGCAAACAGCAACGTTAACTGCTAAAGTAGTTAACGGCAACCAGATAACCTCATCTAAATATGGAGTAGAACTAGCTTTTGGTTACCGCTGGGACAAGTTATCTTTGGAACTAGAAGCGTTAGCTACCGAAGACACTAGGTTTGATAAAAATCCATTATTCAGTAATCAGCCAGGAACATTAACTAGTATAGTAAAGGCTCAAGGGGTGTTTGTTAATGCTTATTATGATTTTATAAGTTTAATGGCGTTTCGGGCTTTTGTTGGTTTAGGGGCGGGAGCTGGCATTAATAGAACCAACTCTAATTTCTCTGGTAACCCAGTAAGCACTGGAATAAGTTTTACTAGACGTCGCGTTGCTGGCGCTTATAATTTAGTTTTGGGTTGCAAAATTAATTTAGCATCTCAATTATTTATTAATGGCGCTTTTAGATATACTAACTTTGCTGGTTTTGGCAATATAAAAACTATAGCTACCAGTAATGTTGAATGGCGAGATGAATTACAAAATTTACATTTAGAAGGGCAGCACTCTATATATGGGATTAGTATTGGTTTAACACATATATTTATTTAAAAACAGCTATATATTTATTATGAAAAAATTAAAACAATTAATAGCATTGTCATTGTTAGAGTTAATTGTTGCTTTATCTATAGTGTCTATATTAGCTTTAGTTAGCTATAGCTCGTTAGTTAGTACAAAAATGGGATACCGCCGTAAAGAAGCCCAAGGCGAATTAACTAAACTAAAAGCACTTATTCAGCAACAAGCTATACAATATGGATGTTCTGTAATAGATGTAGTCAATTGGTTAAATAATACAACTACATGCTCAGCTTTAAATTCAGTTAACAACACCACTACTTGGCCAATTGCCACGCCTAACCAATACTATTACCTAAAAGTTTCCGCTAATAGTGATGGTACTATTACGCTAACCGCAACAGTTAACTCTGCCGGTCCACAAGCCAAAGATTACTCTTGTGCTACTATAATATTAAACTCTAGCATGGGAATAACTGATGATGCTTATCATTCAACCGGCTCAACACCAGACTATCCGGACTGTTGGCGGTAAAAACATGACTAAATATTTATTTGGGCTAACTATAATAGAATTATTAGTAACTGTTGCTCTTATAGCTATTATGGCCGCACTTTCTATTTCCAGCTTAAAACGCATCAGACGACCACAAGAACTAGTTGATACTGCTACAATGGTTATTGAAAATTTATTAAACCAAGCTAATTCTAATTCAGTGACAACTAATACCACTCAATATATTTGTAGTTTACCACCAAATACCGGCAGCGGTACCAGTTGCCCAGCTAATTCTACTTACACAGCTACCAGCTCTACTTACTCCTCTACCCCCTCCACCTGGAGTAACGTAAATGGTAATATTTTTTTACCACAAGTAAACATCACTGGACCAACTGGCACCATTACGTATACCCAAGGATTAGTTGCTACTCAAGCTACACTTATTATAACCTCTACTAGTAATACAGCTTGTTATAATTCCATTATTATTTGGCCAAACGGAGTGTTAGATGTGTCTACCAATACACTTAGTGCTGGTTGTCTTAACAATTAGGTTTTTATTATGCAAATTATACTAAAAAAATCAGGATTTTCTTTGATAGAGCTAATAATAGTAATGACCATCGCTTCTTTATTAGCTGGGCTTGGGTTTTCTGGTTATATGGATAGCATTCGTGTTCAAAAACGACAAGATGCGATTTTATCTTTACAAAAAGCCTATTTATTTATTAACAGCGCTAATAGTATTAATAATCCAAGTCCATGCCCAACCACTCCAAGCTGCTCTTCAGCAAGCCCTTGCAGTCTTAATACTACTAGTACTACTAGCAGTATTACTTTTCCTTGCACCTCCACCAACAGATTTTATTGTATTAATTATTGCCCTGCCGGCTACCCTAGTTCCAATATTGCATCAAACAACGATAAATTATATTTAACAACCACCGAATTATTAATTTTGCAAGCCTCTGCAATTCCTGGCTCCGGACAAGACAAAGACACCCCGACCAGCTGCCAAACTATTTATTTTTCCAATCAAAATAATCTTTATCCTTCAACTTGTATTAAATCGCAATAAACCTTAAACTATTTTTCCAAATATTTTGATTTATTTGGCTTACCGTTCCAATTGTCGGCATCAGGAAAACTTTCTTTGCTAGCAGTAATTACTGGCCATTTTTTAGCTAACTTAGCATTTAATTCAATAAATTTCTTTTGCTCCTCTGGCACATCATCCAAAGCAAAAATAGCATTAGCCGCACACTCTGATTCACATAAACCACAATCTATACACTCATCAGGATCTATAGCTAAAAAATTAGGTCCTTCGTGAAAACAATCTACAGGACATACTTCTACGCAAGTAGTATATTTACAATTAATACAATTTTCTGTAACTACAAATGCCATACCAATAACCTTTCTATTTTTCTAATAAACATAAAAAACAATTCTTCAAATAACCTTCTTTTTAGGTTAACATAAGGTCGTTTTACTAAACAACTAGCTATACCAAAAATTTTAGCTGCTAAAATACCCGTGGCTAATCTATCATCTACAAGTAAAATTTGAGATTTTTTTATATGTTCTAACAACTGTAAATTATTAAATATTGTCATAATACCTTCTGGATCAGGTTTTGGCCTGGCAACTATAAATTCAATTTGATTATTAAAATATTTATCAAAAAATTGCTTCCTTTCTAATAATGGATTATTAGATAATATAAAAATTTTTTTACTAAAAAGTGGTATGGCTTTATCTAGCCATTCTATTACTTCTGGTACAGGAGAGATCTCTCCCTCCGAACTTAACACCCCATCAAAATCCAATATTAAAGCTGCAATATTTTCTTGTTTTAACTTGTTTAAATCTAACGAAACAATTTTATCCACAACGAATTCTTGACTTTTAAGTAAAGAACGATATTGAAAAAACTTAATTATTGTAAATATAAAATTATACATAGTTCAGTATATTAATTTATAA
Source organism: Gammaproteobacteria bacterium (assembly GCA_050012295.1). GTDB lineage: Bacteria > Pseudomonadota > Gammaproteobacteria > UBA6186 > Azoamicaceae > UBA6186. The sequence continues at coordinate 53,693 of JBEKHL010000002.1, read as the reverse complement.
AAAATTAAAATATTTTACCATATAATGCTAAAATTTAATTTATATGGAAAGTTTTTATTATATATTAATCTTACTACTTTGCTCTGTGGTATTTCTAGTTATCTGCAGAAGGTTAAGCTTACCACCAATTATAGGCTATTTATCTGTAGGTATTTTGGTGGGGCCGGGTGGTTTAGGATGGATCCCCAGCATAGACAGCATGCATGTTTTAGCGGAATTTGGTATTGTTTTTTTAATGTTTACCTTAGGACTAGAATTCTCTGTGTCTCAATTAATGACCAGTAAAAAAGCTCTAATTGGTATTGGCGGACTACAAGTATTACTATGTAGCGCAGCTCTGTCTTGGCTAGTTTACTTGTTCGGCGTTTCTTTAAGGCAGGCTTGCATTATCGGTGCTAGCCTATCACTATCATCTACTGCTGTTGTATTAAAACAGCTACAAGAACAAAAAGAACACCAGACCAGTTACGGAAAACTATCTATAAAAATTTTATTATTTCAAGATATTGCTGCAATTTTATTATTAATAATTATTCCAGCTCTTAATCATAAACAAGAATTTTTATTTCATATTTTTTTAATAACCCTTTTAAAAGGTGCTGGAATATTTCTAGCAATGGTCATAATTGGCTCTAGACTTATTAGACCTCTATTCCATGAAGTAGTAAAAGCACACTCTACTGAATTATTCATGATAGCAACTCTATTGGTAACCCTAAGCGCTGCAGCTACTACTTATTATTTTGAATTATCTATGCCTCTTGGTGCATTTTTAGCAGGATTAATGTTAGGTGAAACTGAATTTAGACAACAAATAGAAATTGATATTCGACCATTTAAAGAGGTGCTGTTAGGATTGTTTTTTATAATCGTGGGATCATATCTAGATTTACAAAGTTTGCCTGATATTTGGGCACCAGTATTATTTATTTTATGTATATTAATTGCAGCTAAAACTATTATAGTAATTTTAATAGTAAAATTACTTAGCAACCTTAATTTAGAGTCCGCTGTAAAAACCGGAATTATTTTAGCTCAAGGCGGTGAATTTGGGTTTGTAGCATTAACAGAAGCTATTAACCACAAAATAATAGGCCCTGAACAAAAACCAATTATTTTTGCTGCTGTAGTAATTAGCATAATGCTGGCACCATTATTTATTAGATTCAACCATTTAATCACTAAATTATTTATAAAACTAAAAAGCACCTCCCAAACCGCTCCTTATCATCCAATTGCTGCATTAATAGATCATACCGATAAGTTACATGACCATGTTATTATTTGCGGATTTGGTCGAGTAGGACAAATTTTAGCAAGATTTTTAGAACAAGAAAAAATTAATTGGTTAGCTCTGGATTTAGATCCTACTTTACTACAAAAATCCTCTATGGCTGGAGAACAAGTTTTTTATGGAAACGCTAACGATCCAGAAGTATTATTAGCCGCCGGAATAGCTAGAGCTAAAATGGTCGTCTTAAGTTTTGCTGACGAAGTAGTTAATTTAAATATTGTTAAATATCTACGCGGTTTACATCTTAATTTTCAAATTTTTGTTAGAACTAAAGATGACACGACTATAAAAGCGTTTGAAGAAGCAGGAGCTACTGAAATAGTGCCAGAAATTTTAGAAGGCAGTATCATGCTGGCTTCACATTTACTGTTCGCTTTAGGAGTACCAACCACTAAAATTATCAATAAAGTTATCAAAACACATTCGTCTAGATATGAAATGCTTCGTCATTTATACAAAGGAAACGAAGAAATAAACGTATTAGAGGCAGAAGATCACGCTAGACGTAGTTTACAAACTATTATTGTTCCTGAAGGAGCTGCCGCAATTAACAAAACCATGGAAAATATATTCCCAGAAAATAACAATTCTGACAATACAACCGAATATAGTTTTAAATATTTAATTAGAGACGGCAAACGATACGAAAATCTTATACCAACTACTGTTTTATCAGAACACGATGTACTAGTAGTTTTTGCCACCCCAGAAGAAAAAGTGATTTTAGAAGAACGACTACTCAGCGGAAAATAATTATTAATGGATAAAATATCTGTATTATTTACTACTATAGGATTGCTTACTTCTGCTAATGTATTTATGACTTTTGCTTGGTATGGGCACCTTAGATTTGCTAATCACCCATTAATTATAGTTATATTAGCCAGCTGGGGAATAGCCCTGTTTGAATATTGTCTACAAGTCCCCGCTAATCGCATAGGGCATCAATACTTTTCAGTAGTACAATTAAAAACTATCCAGGAAGTTATAACTATGGTAGTTTTTATATTTTTCTCAACATTTTATCTGGGAGAATCACTAAAACTAAATCAATATATAGGGCTTTCCCTAATAGTATTAGGCACCTATGCCGTGTTTTACAAATAGATCTTACTTAATTAACTTCAAACTCTTAAAATTATCCACAAAAAATTATTGTTTAACAAAAACACTATGTTTTTATAGACGGTAATAATTTATTTTACATACTATGAAATCTAAATTATCCGTTTTATATAGTAGAGCATCGGTTGGTATCTCTGCGCCATTAGTAAGCGTAGAAACTCATATTTCTCACGGAATGCCAGGATTTACTATAGTAGGCCTCCCAGAAACTGCTGTTAAAGAAAGTAAAGAACGAGTTAGAAGCGCTATTATTAATAGTGGATTAAAATTTACTAATCATAAAATCATTATTAATTTAGCTCCAGCAGATCTACCAAAAGAAGGCGGCCGCTTCGATTTACCAATAGCCATAGGGATCTTATCAGCAACTAAACAACTAAAAACCAGCCGTTTACATAATTTTGAATTTGCTGGCGAATTAGCCCTAACTGGAAAATTACGCCCTATTAGCGGGGTGATCCCTTTTGCTATGGCTACCAAAACTGCCGGCAGAAATCTAATTATTCCTAAAGAAAATTTTTTCCAGGCCAATTTAATTGGGGACAATATAGTATATCCTGCCTCTCATTTATTAGAAGTATACGAACATTTGCGTAACACTAAAATTATTAACCCAATTATAAATAACCCTATTAATAATCCCTACGTTATTAACCAATCAAATAATTTAGATATAGCTGATATAGAAGGACAAATGCATGCAAAACGAGCATTAGAAGTAACCGCTGCTGGTGGGCATAATTTATTAATGGTTGGCCCACCTGGAACTGGTAAAACCATGCTAGCTAGTAGATTACCTACAATTATGCCTGAATTATCTACTATGCAAGCATTAGAAGTATCTGCCATCTATTCGCTTAAAGGTTTAGATCGAGAACATTGCTGGAAAAACAGACCTTTTCGCACCCCACATCATACTATATCTAGTGCAGCATTAGTAGGTGGTGGCTCTATCCCAAAACCGGGGGAAATTTCTTTAGCACACCATGGAATATTATTTTTAGATGAACTGCCAGAATTTAGTCGATATGTTTTGGAGGCATTAAGAGAACCAATAGAATCAGGGAAAATAGCCATTGCCAGAGCTAAACAACAAATAGAATTGCCCGCTCAATTTCAATTAATAGCAGCCATGAACCCCTGTCCTTGCGGTAATCTTGGTAACCCCAACATTAGATGCCAGTGCTCCAAAGAAAAAATTAATAAATATTTAGCAAAATTATCTGGGCCATTGCTAGATCGTATAGATCTATGTATAGAAGTACCAACCGTACCTACAGAACTACTAACTAGTACTAACAAACCTAAAAATCCCTATAATTCTTCATTTATAAAAAAAAATATTGAACTAGCAAACAACATACAAATATCCAGACAAAATAAATTAAATGCTTTTCTAAACAATAAACTAATTAAAATTTATTGTCCTCTTGATCATGAATGCATCAACATAATGCAATTAGCTATAAAAAAATTAAAATTATCAGCTAGAAGTTATTATCGTATTTTGAAAATAGCGCGCACAATTGCTGACTTAGCAGCTAACGAACAAATTAACAAAACCCATTTACAAGAAGCAATCTCTTTGCATAAACTGCCTGTTTTTGAACAAAGATTTTGTAATATCATCGAATGAAATTATACTGAATGCATATGAGTTTTCGGTATAGATCTATTCAGCGTTAAAGTCTGGCTTTTTAAGTAAAGCACCTACAGCTCCACTAAACAAACTCTTTTGTAACTCTTGCAATGCCGCTCGCAAATACTCTTCTTTATTAATAGAAAAAACTGGTTGATTTATAGGACCATTAATCTTAATTAACAACGGCACAGTATGTACATATTGAGCAACCTGTTGTGGTTCATTATTGGTAAATTTATTTAAAACCGCATAAAATTGATAATCCAAATTATTCTTAGGTAAATCTATTAACCCAACTCCTTGCACTGTATAAGATGGATGTTGCAATGACAATGTAGACTGACTAGCAACCCCTCCTTTAAAAAAAGCTTGTAATTTTAGACTAGAAAAACCAGAAAAATAATTTTCTCCTAATACATTATTAATAGCCTTAGAGTCATTAGACAATAAAACATCAATACCTTGCTTTACATTCCCTCGCATAGTATCAAATAAAGCGTTTAAATTGTTCTCCGCTTGAGCCAAAGTACTAAAAATATCAATCCCTTTTATTTTACCATCTTTAATCGATACATCCATAGTACCAGCTAAATTATTTAATAATCCTTTTTCATTATTGTTCCTTGCCGAAGATAAATTAACTTTAATATTACCAACCCCAAACAATAATGACTCTGAAACAAATATTTTACTTATAACTTGAACATCTACATTTTTTTCATCAACAATAATAGATACGCCCCCTTTATCAAGAGTAAACGCTATAGTTAAAGGAACTGCTTTAGTGTCATTTTGATATTCTATAGGCAATAGTTTTACATTACCATCTACCTGTAATGAGCCTAAACCAACATTAATATTACTTTCTACATTCAATTTAGTTTTTAATCCATAAAAAACAGTAGCATTTAGCTTTAATAAAAATGCTTGCTTTTTCTTGTTTGTAAACACAGCCATAATATAGTCGATCGGCTTAATAATGACTCTCGCTTCTTTAGACTCTAATAATTTCTCTAAGCTAGTTTTATTCATAACAACAATATCTTGTATATAAAGACTAAATGGTAGCAAAGACCACTTAATATCACCGTCAATGTGCAATTGATATCCGGTTTGTTTCTCTACAAATGAGCTAATCTGTGGTTTATAATTACCTGGATTTACAAATACTATTATGCTAACTATACCAATAGCCAACAATAATAGTATCCCTATTATTGATTTAAGAATAAAATTAAAAAGCTTAATCATTTTTTTAGTTTAGACAAAATATTATATATTGCATAAAAAAAATTGAAAATGAACATTACCGAAATAAACTTAAATAAATTTCCTGCGCAAAGAAATAGAATATCTAGCCATCAAAAATTTATTTTAGATACTGAATTTACCAATTATTGTCTCACCTCAACACAATTGCTACCCAAAGAACTTACTAATATTTTTACTAAACAATCTAAAGCTATAATAGATATCGGTTTCGGAAATGGTGAACAATTATTACCACTATGCGAATCTATGCCTACATATACTTTTATTGGAATAGAGTTATATAAAAAAGGTATAGCAAATTTAATAAAACAAATAAAACATAAAAATTTAACTAATATTAAAATAATTTACGGAGAAGCTAAAGAAACATTACAAAAAATTTATGACCACAGTATATCTAAAATACAAATCTTTTTCCCGGATCCATGGCCAAAACGAAAACATCATAAACGCCGTCTCATCCAAAAAGATTTTATAAATATAATCAAAAATAAACTACTTATTAACGGTATTCTACATATTGCAACGGATTCTGATGCTTATGCTGCCTATATTATTAAGATAATGACCGATTTTCCAGAATTTGACCAACCAAAAAACACAGCTCCGTACCTTGTTCGCCCAACAACTAAATTCGAAAAAATCGGCATATCTCTAGGGCATAAAATTTGGGATCTAGTTTTTGTATTAAAATCTTATATATAACAATTAATACTTAGTATAATAAACAAAAAGGATCAGCCTTGCTAGAGCAACTATCCACGATAAACATAAATATTCTATTGTCATTAATTATCTTAATATTCACTGCTTTTTTATTTTTTTCACGTATTTTAAGATCAGACGTAGTAGCAGTACTAGTGTTAGTAATTATAGGTATTACTAAACTTTTACCGCCAGAACAACTTTTTTCCGGATTCTCTAGCGAAGCAGTAATATCTTTAATCTCTATAATGATAATGAGTTATGGTATAGAAAATTCTGGAATAAGCTTAATAGTTGCAAAATGGTTACTAAAAATAGCTAGAGAACGCCCAAATAAAATCAACCTTTTGTTGATGATCACTTCTGGGTTATTATCTAGCTTTATGCGCTCTACTGGAACAGTAGCCCTTTTATTACCAACTATTACTAAAATTACCTCCAGAACTGGTATAGAAAAAAAATTCTTATTATTACCAATGGCATTTTGCGCCATGTTAGGTGGCACTTTAACTATGGTAAGCTCCACCCCATTGATTATGTTAAATAGTTTATTAGCCAACATTGATCAATTTGCTACTTTTCAACATAAAAAAACTATTGAACCATTTCACCTATTTGAAGTAATTCCTATTGGTATAATGTTACTAATTAGTGGCATTATTTATTTATCTTTTGCTAGTAAAAAACTAAAGACTAATGAACCCACTACTGTAACCGCTAGCAGTGCTGCTACTAAAGCATATTTTAAAAAAACTTATTCTAAAGACACTGATATATGTGAATTAAAATTAAGCTCTAAAAGTTTTATAGCTAATTTTACTCTAAAACAATTAGAACAAAGCATCCCAAATAATTCTTCTGTACTTGCAATATGGCAAGATCAAGAATATCTTTTCCCTCCTTTAAGAAAAACCATAATAAAACCAAATGCAATTCTTGCCATTATGGGTAATTATGATGAAATAAAGCAATTTGCTAAAGATAACGATCTAAAAATACTACCAAAATTAGATGTGTTTGCAGAACTTTTACACCCGACCAAAGCGGGATTAAGCGAAGCAGTAATACCTCCCAGCTCTCAATTAATTGGTACCGAAATTAAAGAACTACACATGAAACGCACCCACAAACTTCAAGTATTAGCGTTATTTAGAAATAATACCGTATCTAGTGGCGAAGAGTTAAACCACTTAACGTTACGTAGCGGCGATACTTTAGGGATGTTTAGTAACTGGGAGGCATTAAATGCTTTTAAAGAAAACCCAGACTTTTTTGTATTAACTACTTCATATCCTTTAGACAAATTTTACCCAAAAAAAATGCCTTTTGCGATTAGCTTCTTTTTGTTATCAATTTTTTTTGTGATCTCTAATTGGCTGCCAATTTCAGTAGGGTTTTTAATTGGGGCTGTTGGGATGATAGCAACTGGAGTGCTTTCAATTGATCAAGCCTATAAAGCCGTTAGCTGGAAAACCATTTTTCTAATAGCCGGATTAATCCCCTTAGGGTTAGTATTGCAAACTACTGGGACAACAGAATGGCTCATTAATATAATAACCCAAGTAAATATTACTATATCTCCATGGATGGTCCAGATAGCATTAACAATTATAGCTAGTTGTTTGGCATTGGTAATTTCTAACGTTGGAGCAACAATTCTATTGGTACCAATAGCCTTAGAATTAGCAACAACTTTAAATGCTGATCCTAAAATATTTGCTCTAACTGTTGCCTTAGCTACATCTAATACTTTTATATTATCATCGAACCAAGTAAATACTTTAATTGCAGGACCGGGCGGTTATTCAGGAAGCGAGTTTATGAAATTCGGAATTTGGATGACTATTATTTTTTGGATAATTACATTTATTGGCTTGCAGCTGTTTTTTTAGGAGCTGTTCAAGAATAACTTTCCCATTTTAAAAATCTCTTAGGCACCATTCATTATATTGTTACGTTAAAACCATGTTTTTATTTTTTCAGGCTGCCTAATTGATTTTTAAAATGGGAAAGTTATTCTTGAACAGCTCCTTAGTTTATCAACCTTCACAAACAGTATTAACAATTCCCTTAATAAACCCTAATAAATCTGATGCAACTATCCCTCTTTGTCCATCTCTAGCAACAATATCACCCGCTAACGCATGAATAAAAACCCCTAAATTACAAGCATCTTTTAAACTAAGTTTTTGCGCAACTAAAGCTGCTATAATGCCCGCTAATAAATCTCCCATGCCTGCCGTTGCCATTCCAGGATTACCTAAATCACAAACATAAACCGGGGAAATATCTTCTCTTTTTTTACTATCAGATCGATATTCTTTAATTAAAGTCCCAGCTCCTTTTAAAACTACCGTTGCCTTATATTTTTTTGTTAATTGTTCTATTGCAGCAAACCGATTAGCTTCTATAGTCGCAACATCTGTTTGTAATAATCTGGCCGCTTCCTTAGAATGCGGCGTTAAGATCCAATTTTCTCTAACAGGTTGGAATCCTTCTTGAATACTATCAGCCAAAACATTTAACCCATCAGCATCTATAATCAATGGTAAATCACTTTGCATTGCTTTATCAAAAAATACTTGAGCATTACGATCTACCCCTAAACCAGAACCTAATAATAAAACCGTAGCTCTTGCTAATAATTCTTTGATCTGTTTAACTCCAGAAAAACTTTGGATCTGTATTTCTAAACAAGAATTATGAGCTATTTGTGGCTGCTTACTATTAGCTAACACATATACTATTCCAACCCCAGTCCTTAATGCTGCTTTACCAGCTAGTAAGGCTGCGCCAGTCATTCCATCTTGTCCGCCCAAAATTAATAATTTGCCAAAATCCCCTTTATGGGCCGCTGGTTCCCTTTTGGTTAACAGGTTTTTAAAATCTTTGCGTGTTAACCGCTTGGCACTACAAACAGCATTATTATATACCTCCATAGGTAATCCAAGATTGTTAAATTTGATATTACCGCCATAATTTTTAGCTTTTCCAGTAAACAACCCTTTTTTTAATCCTATGAAAGTCATAGTAACATTGGCTTTAACCGCCGATCCTAAAATTTTACCTGTATCAGGCTCTATTCCTGATGGTAAATCAATGGACAATACAGGAATTTTGCTATTATTAATTTTATCTACTATCTGTCGCCAAACCCCGACTAATTCTCTATTAATTCCAACCCCAAATAAAGCATCCACAATTACATCTGCTTCTAACTTTACATCTTCTTGCCATTCTGTTGCTTTTATTATTTGTATTTTTTTTCCTAAATTTTGGAGTTGTTCTGCAATATGTTCTCCATCTGCGGCATTTTTACCAACACCACAAAAAACAATAAACCTCTGGGCATTTGGAAAATCTTCTAACAACTGATCTACACAAGCTTTAGCAGCCCTTTGCATTAAATCCAAACTAGAAACCTTAAATTCAGTTATCGCTAACTGTTCTATTTCTGCAATAGTTTTCTTGTTGTATAAATTAATTAATAATTCATTTACATTCATAATATTAATTATACCCCAAATTATATTATATTTCCTCTCTAGATAACTTTATTTATTAGAAAAAACATTTTCCTCTGTAGCAATCCAATTACCTAAAACCATACCCAACTGAAAAATACTGTCACAACCTAATTTAATTTTAATGTTTGCTAAATGCGTGTTAACCGTATTTAAACTTGACGTTAACTCCCAAGCAATTTCTTTTGGTCGCAAACCATTAATTAAACAACTTATGATTCCAGCTTCTTTATCTGTGAGATAAATTTCTTTATTAGATGCAGACACACAGTAACGTTTTTTACCAAAAGAATGTCTTATTTGGATCTTAATCTCCTTCATAATATACCTCATTATTTTTTTATTGTTGTTATTATTTTTTTTATGTTATTTTAGGTATATACACTATTTTATTGGCCTATTTTAAATATCTATTCGTTTTTGTGCATGCAGAAATCTCGCAAAAACATGTAGGATAATCCCCATCAAACCGTGTACCGTCACGCTCAAACAATTTATACAAATATTAAGCGTTTTCTTCTTTACAGCTTTTTGGTACAAAATCTATAAAACCAGGATTATGTAGACAACTCCAGGACATTAAGTTGCCTTCTCTATTTTCTTCTCCAACAAATTTAATAATTAACGGATGACCTTGAATGGGTGTTACCCCTAGATTATTCATATTGACCGTAAATTTTAAAATATATTTTTTATTTTCCAAGTTTATATATTCTAATTTTTCTACTAATTCACTAGGATTATTAATTACGTTATTAACATTTATACTCTCCGCCTCTCCATTCATTAACCTTTCAGCTAATTTTAATTTATGAACATCTGCCAACATAAACAACTCTACCATTTTTGCTTTAATTACATAATTTTTATAAAACGGAATAGCGATTGCAGCTAATAACCCTATAATCGCCAATACTATTAATAACTCCATTAAAGAAAATGCTTTTATTTTTTTTGACATAAATCTCCTTAATTATTATTTTTATTTATTAATAAAAATTTAAAATAATAATTAATTAATTGATATCCTAAAATATACTAAATAATTTACTACTACGATTATTGATTGTGCCGCGCCGCCTCGGTACTGTTTCACCATTGTTGTTTAAAATATTTAAAATAATACGGTGATGGTTGTGGAGACTGATTTATAAATTTTTTCAGCACATCTGTACCTAGCATCAGATGCTTCTATACCGCACGCTTTTTTAACCGATGTTTTTAAAAAAACCTGTAAAGCTACTTTACCAATCCAGGAGCCTAAATCATAAAAAATATCTTTATATAAATTATTAATATAATCTTGACATGATTGGTCAGTCGTAAATGACTTGATTTTTCCCATAAAAAAATCTTAGGATGTTTTTACTTACAAAACAAATTATCTCGATAAAACTGTAATTCGGCAATAGATTGTAAAATATCGTCTATAGCCCTATGAGCACTATCAGTTTTATTTAAATTTTTAACCTTTTCTGGAAACCAATATAGCCCTAAATTTTTTACTGTACTAACATCGATATTACGATAATGAAAATATTGTTCTAATGTTGGCATATGTTTAAATAAAAACCTCCTATCTAAACAAATGCTATTCCCACATATTGGAGAAATGTGCTTAGGTACGTATTTTTTAATAAAATCTAACGCTTTAATTTCAGCTGACTTCAAATCAATACTACTATCTAACACCAGATTTAATAGCCCATTTTTACTATGAGTCTCTTTAACCCACTCATTCATTAAGGCTAAAGTTTCTGTTGGTTGTTTAATTATTAGATCAAAATCATCCGCAATTATGTTTAAGTTTTGATCAGTAATTACTATCGCTATTTCTAAAATATGATCTTGATCTGGATTAAGCCCAGTCATTTCTAAATCAACCCATATTAAATTATGAGAAGTATTTTCGTTGAATTTATTTTCCATATTATTTATGATGCACCTATGGATCTTTTTTTACAATACTTATTACCACATCACTATATAAATAAATTAGCTCAATTATTAGCAAATTGTGAAATAATTTGGATCAAAAATTTTTTAATTAATTGTTTTTTAAAATTCTATCCTTCTGTTAACATGCAAGAAACAACCCAAACTAACCCGCTTGCTTATAAGAATTATAATGATTTTTTCACACGTAAACTACATATTAATGCCAGATCTCCTGATCAGACCCCCAATTCTATAATAAGCCCAGCAGATGGATTTATTACTCAATATGGTGATATAAAAAACAATACTTTACTTAATGTTAAAAATACTAATCTAAGTTTAACTAACTTATTAGCTTCCACAAACCCAATAGATCTACAACCATTTTCTGATGGTAAATTTATCACGATTTACTTAGCTCCACATAATTATCATCGAATACATATGCCATTTAATGCCACCCTAGAAAAGATGTTATATATCCCTGGCAAATTGTTTTCAGTAAATACTGCCATAGTCGAAAAAATACCAAATCTTTTTACTAATAACGAAAGAGTGATCTCTATTTTTAACAGTGAAATAGGTAAAATAACCATTATTCTTGTAGGAGCTATGATTGTAGGAAGCATAGTAACTTCTTGGCATGGACAAGTTACCCCCATAAAACCACGTTCCATAACGAACTGGAATTATCCAGCCAACTCCATAACATTAAAAAGCTTTCAAGAAATGGGGTTGTTTAAATTAGGCTCTACCGTAATCCTTTTATTAGAAAACAATAAAATTACTTTTTCTGATAATTTCTTTATTAATAAAGAAATCAAAGTCGGAGAGACAATTGCCACAATAAAAAAGATGGGGTAAAAAAATAATATATCTCTATTTACTTCAACCCCACCTAAATAATTTTATCTTTTATATCCCCTAAAATTAAAAAGATAAAATTGGTTTATTTTTTTATTATTATTCTATGGAGGATATCAACATAATAAACGACCTACTATCACAAAAACGCTAATTGACAACAAACTAAACCCTTTAAACCCTATGGCCTACACTTGTATATACATTTGAATTTCGGCATATACACACCATAATACCACAATTTTAAATGACCATAACAAGTTCGGAAACCATAGACTAAACTTGTTATTTAAGGATAATAAATATAATGATACCTAACGATGAGCAACCATTTAAACAGCGTTTACTTAAATTGCTTACAAAAAAAAAATTTAAAAAACACAAAGAAGTAAACGACATTATTTTTGTGTTAAAAAAACCCGACAAAGATCTGTTAATGTTTTTAAAAAGCTATCTTTCAGTCGCCATAAACCCTTATAACCAAGATGCTATAATAAATAAAATTATTGAATTAACTTTTGATGAATTAACTCGTTTGGCTGGAGATGATTTAGTAAAAATCAAAGAATTATATGATGTTTTTAACTTGCTATCTCTACAAAAATTATCAAACAACCCTCAAATACTACAAAAATTATATAAAACTTTAGCACTACAAGATTCCTATGGCTGTAGTGGTTTATACCTTATTTTAACGAAACATAAAAATAAAGATGCATATATACTATTACAAAAATTAATTAATTTAGCCAAAGATAATCCAGAACGTATTACAGACATATATAGTGCTTTGCCTATACAAAATAAATATAAACAAAGCGCGTTAAATATATTATTTAACGAACAACCACAAACTAGACTGAATCAAATAAAACGCCTAATACAGCAATCTTATTTTCAAAACTTAATCAATACTTTTATGCCAAAACAACGAATTATTACTAAACAAATAAAAGAAATGCAACCATATTATCTTGCTTGCTTAAGCACAACTAGTGAATTCCCAATCTTAACAGAACACTTAGATAAACATAAACATTTAGATTTTCTAGAATGCTCAGATTCTAGAACACATTTAAACCAAACAGAACAACCATCGAACATTCCAAAATGTCCATTGTCACCTACAGCATGCTCAGATTATGATAATAAACAAAGCGATAGTGAACGACAGCGCTCAGACACTCAATCCAGCCAAGATGAACAATATTCGAATAGCTCATCCTCTCACCAAGAAGAAAACTCGTCCTCTCAACACTCAAAAAATCAAGAATCTTTAGAAAAAAAACTAAGAGCTATGGAAATAACTACTGTTACTCCAATACACAACCCTATTATAGATTTCTATAAAGCAAAGCTTACTAACGACTCTATAGATGAAATCGACCCACCTACCCTGTCTAACGCCATGTCTAGCGAAATAAAAACTAGTTTGTCTTCTATTGAGCCTGAACTCCCATCGTTACCAGGTAGCATCACCAATTCTCCTGCAGGTAGCTTAAACAATTCTCCCCAACATAAAACTTCTTCTGCTCCATCCCAGAATACCTCCCCAAACGCCTCTCCTACCTATCCCCAACCACAAAATCCTTTATCTTTGTTTCGAGTAGGACCATCTTTATAATATACTTAGAGCCTGTTAAAATAGACAAGTTATTTTTTAACAGGCTCTAAACATCTATATTAACAGCTAACAATGCATTAGTTTCGATAAAATCACGCCTAGCTTCTACATCATCGCCCATCAATGTAGTAAACATTGCATCAGCCGCTACGGCGTCTTCAATTTTAACTATTACCATATGCCGAACACTAGGATCCATAGTGGTTTCCCACAATTGTTCCGGGTTCATTTCACCTAACCCTTTATACCGTTGGATCTGTTGCCCTCGCTTAGCTTCGTTCATTAACCAATCCACGGCAATTTTAAAATTATTAACATATTTTATTTTTTCTGCTCGCTTAATATATGCTCCTTCCTGTAACAAACTCTCTAAGACTGAACTCAACATTCCCATTAATTGATAATCGTTACTAAAGAAAAAATCATAATTAAAAGCATATACTGTTTCTACACTATGAATAGTCATTTTAATTTGTGGTAAAAATACTTTTCTTTCGTTACAAAATCCATATTTTACTTCGTAATTTACCCCTGGTTTACCATGCTGCTGCATATATGCTTGCAATTTATTAACCCAAACTTGTAATGCTGCTTCTGATTGAAGTTTCTGTAACTCTAAAACTGGCACATGCAGTAAACCATCTAAAAGTTCCCTGGGGTATATTTTTGATAGACGTTTAATAACATGCTCTGCTTCACGATACTGCATTATTAAATTGTGCAGCTTTTTAGTAGGAATTGGTTCTTGATTTGGCGCTGAATATAGAAAAGTATCTTCTAACGCCAATTGCACCAAATGTTCCTCTAAAGCATTATCATCTTTAACATAACGCAATTGTTTCCCTTGTTTTATCCGATACAAGGGTGGTTGAGCAATATAAATATGCCCTCTTTCAATTAATTCTGGCATTTGTCGATAAAAAAATGTTAATAATAATGTTCTAATATGCGAACCGTCTACATCAGCATCTGTCATAATAACTATTTTATGGTACCTAAGCTGATTAGGGGTATACTCTTCTCGCCCTATTCCGCAACCTAATGCTGTAATTAAAGTACCAATTTCGGCACTTTGTAACATTTTATCAAACCTTGCTTTTTCTACATTTAAAATTTTACCTTTTAAAGGTAAAATTGCTTGCGTTTTCCTGTCTCTAGCCTGCTTAGCAGATCCTCCTGCCGAATCACCCTCAACTAAAAATAACTCCGATAGTTTTGGATCTTTTTCTTGACAATCCGCTAATTTTCCTGGCAAACCAGCAATATCTAGCGCACTTTTTCTTCTAGTCATTTCTCTTGCTTTTCGAGCTGCTTCTCTTGCCCTTGCTGCATCAATAATTTTGCCAACTATTAATTTTGCTTGTTGTGGGTTTTCCTGTAAATATTGCTGTAGTTTTTCTCCAAAAACCGCTTCCACCACTGCTTTTACTTCCGAAGAAACTAATTTATCTTTGGTTTGGGAAGAAAACTTCGGATCAGGTACTTTAACGGACAATACCGCTGTCAACCCTTCTCTAGCATCATCCCCGGTAGTTACAATTTTATTTTTTTTGTTGGCGTTAGATTCTTCTATATAATTATTTAACGTTCTTGTTAAAGCATTTTTAAACCCAGACAAATGCGTTCCACCATCTTTTTGTGGAATATTATTAGTATAACAAAAAACATTTTCTTGATAACCATCGTTCCATTGCATAGCTACTTCAACAACCATTTCTTGTTTTTCACTACAAATATACAGCACTTCCGGTGTTATTGGGGTTTTGTTACGGTTTAAATGTTCAATAAACTCTTTAATACCACCTTGATAGGAAAAACTATCTTTTTTACCTGTTCTCTCGTCATACAGCCCGATTATTACCCCCTTATTTAAAAAAGATAATTCTCGTAATCTTTTAGCTAAAATATCGTAACTAAATACTATATTAGTAAAAATTTGCTTACTAGGCTTAAAGGTTATCTCTGTACCATGCCCTTTTGTTTCTCCTTTAACTTCTAACGGAGCAATAGGGTTGCCTAGTTCATAATCTTGTTCGTAAATTTTTCCATTTTTTCTAATCAACAAATGCAACTTCTCTGATAACGCATTAACTACAGAAACCCCAACCCCGTGCAACCCGCCAGATACTTTATATGAGGAATTATCAAATTTACCCCCAGCATGAAGGATTGTCATAATAACTTCCGCCGCTGATTTACCTTCTTCTGCATGTATGTCGACCGGAATACCACGACCATTATCTTTGACTGTTACAGAATTATCCCCACGAATAATTACTTCGATATTAGAACAACTTCCTGCTAAAACCTCATCTATAGAGTTATCCACCACCTCAAAGACCATATGATGTAAACCCGTACCATCATCGGTATCACCAATATACATGCCGGGGCGCTTTCTAACAGCATCTAGGCCTTTTAAAACTTGAATACTAGAGGAATTATAAGAATCTTCTGTAGTATTATTATTTTTTGTTTGGTCCATATATAATCGCTCTCTATAACACTAGTCTAATGGTATAAATCGCACACAACAGTGTCAACTTACTGTCACCTAATCAGCAGACCATGTTCCACGTGGAACATTAATCTTGCGTGCAACATCATCATACCGTAACCTTAAGGCTATTTTTAGGCTATTCTTTGTTTTACGAAGAATTTTATTTGATATTTTTTGCTGTTGGAGTATTCTGTTCGCCGTCTTAACAAATCCAAGAGGAACGACAATGAATTTCAAGAGCGACAATGTAGCGCCAACAAATCCGGAGATTATTGAAGCAATAACAAAAGCGAACCAAGGTTTCCAATCTTCTTATGGGGCCGACGATTATTCTTTAATATTACAAAAAAAATTGTCCGAGGTTTTTGAAAAAGAAGTAATTATATTTTTAACGAACACCGGTACCGCTGCAAATTGTTTAGCCTTGTCTTGTTAACCAAGTCTTACGAGGCTATATACTGCCACAATAAAGCTCATATTAATACGGACGAATGCGGCGCTCCAGAATTTTTTACCGGAGGGGCAAAGCTAGTAACTTTAGAGGGGGTTAACGGAAAAATTAACCCGGATTCTTTAAGTAAAAAAATTTTACACTCATTTTCTTCTAGACCGCACGAACAAAAGCCTGGCTGTATCAGTATAACCCAGGCTACCGAATGCGGCACTATATATACTGTTCAAGAACTAACAGAAATACATAAAATCGCTATGGAACATAATTTACCAATCCATATGGATGGGGCGCGTTTTGCTAATAGCCTTGTCGCTCTTAATTGTAGTCCCGCAGACATAACCTGGAAAACCGGAATCGATGTACTTAGTTTTGGCGCCACAAAAAACGGGGCGATTTGCGCAGAAGCGATAGTATTTTTTAACCATAAATATGCTGAAAATTTTGATTACACGCTTAAAAGATCCGGCCAACTTACATCTAAGTCCCGGTTCTTCTCTTGCCAATTTTTAGCATATTTACACCAAGATTTATGGCTTAAAAATGCAGCCCATGCTAATTTTATGGCTAAACAACTTGCCCAAGTATTTCTTAAACATAACATAGAAATTATATATCCTGTTGAATCTAATGAACTATTTGTGAAATTTTCCTCCAAATGCGCCACCTATTTAAGACAAAACAATTGCGGATTTTATGAATGGGGCGCACCAGAAGAAAAATTGTATAGATTTGTGACTTCTTTTTTTACGTCAATAGCAAATATTACCGAACTAGATGCTTGTCTTTCCATGCTAAACACACATAAATTTTAGGGATACTATAAATGCACCTGAGATTTCGGTATTCTAAAATTAAAAAGCTGTAAACTCGCCACTTCGTGGCTCAAACAACAGCATTTTAATTTTAGAATACCGAAATCTCAGGTGCATTTAGTATAAACAAACAGTTTTCCCAAAAAAATTACTTTCTTGATCGCTAGAATCGTTATTCTCGTTACCGCTGATCATTTGAGTTGAATAGCTATCGTTAAGACTATTATAAGAATCTGTACGTTGGCAGCCTACAGTACTACTATTTTTGGTTATTGATGCAAAACGAAACAATACTAGTTTTTCAGCTTCTTTTTTTATAATATGCGCCCGCAGTAACAAATCTCTAGCTAAACTTGAAGTATCGTTTTGTGTAGTTAAAATAATTCCTATTTGTATGAAAAAATTTTTCTCTAGTTCAGCCAGCCTTTCTTGCTGTTTAATATCAAATTCATTTGTTGTTAATGTCGTTACACTCAATTTAGCTAATTTTTTTTCTGTGGTGGCTATAGTGTACGCAACCTGAATAAAATGTTGTGGGCAACAAAATGACAACGATGATGAAGATGGTTGATCATAAATTTTTTGGCTTCGAAGATATTCAAAAATAAATTTGATATCGTTTCTAAAAGCTTCTGCCTGTAGATCAGTTACGCCTTCGTTTAATTTTACAACATAAAAACTTAAGGTTGTAACCACAGACAACATGGTAGACAAATTAACCATATCATCGTAATCAATACGCAATGCCGGCATTATTTTTTCTAAGTGTTTTACAATAAAATTATTAACGTGGACAGCCTCCCAAAAATCTGGGTTTTTGGTTAAATTATCCAACACCTGTATAACACCAGGTTTGTTGGTTAAAATAAACAGTAAAAAATTTAACGCTCTTGTTATAGAGTTATTTAAGTCTTTACTAAATGTTGCTTCTTCTGTTGTTATAGAAATCGTTTTTTTTTCAATAAAATGGTTACGGATCTTTTGTAACAATATATTTAAATTTAACATAAAAAAATAAATAGCTTTTTATAACCGTTTTATTATTGATATCAACCTGTGGCTGTAAGTTATATGGTTTTTAAAATTGTGTCAATATATATTATAATGATAATTAAGTTATAAAAGGTTAACGAAATTATGGAAGCAGCGTTATGATTGGGAAAAACTCTCTTCTAACTAGAATTAGGATATGGAAATCTGGATATTTCCTTGAATCTTATTATTCAAAAAGGTTTACACCTCTTAACCATATTAACGTAACAAAATCTTTTTTAGTCCCTTTCCCATTAATTAAAGGGGTTCAATCAAATATAGGGCTTGTTTCGATAGAAACTAGAGAAATATATGTTAGTTTATGGCCCGAAGGAATCACGGTATTTAATAAATATAAACCACAACAAAATTTTATTAACGATATAAATTCAATTTTAGATAAACAAATACAATATAAATCTCCAGATTATACTGTAGATTTATATACTTTAGATGTAAATAATCTTAAGCAAAAGTTAGATGAATATGGCAACAACCGTTTTTTAAAGAAATATTTGGAAACAAATAGTTATAGTGGCGTAGCTTATGATCTGTTAATTAGTGGAGGAATAAAAAATTTAGTACCAACAACAAGTTTAGTTAGAGAGCATATGGTTGCAGTTCCAAACAATTTGGTGTTATTCGTGCTAGAAGCTCATTCTAATGAGCAAGCAATACTAAGGGCTACGGATAATTTTAATGATAATACAAACAAACCTTCAAATAAACCGTAATGGCACTAAAATAAGGAATATACCCAAAACAACTCTAACCTTTATACACTGCTGTTTCACTCTAGCTATTTTTTAACACTTCTTAGTTTGAAAATTTAACTATAATGTGGTTATAATAATTAAAAACGTTTTTAGGACAACAGAAAGTTGTGGTTTGTTTAGTACATTTTATACCTGTTTTATTGTTTATATTACTATTTGTAGGAAGCGGCATATACTTCTCCTCTAACAATATAGCCAATGCCTTTTATCAAATATCTCCGTTAACCGCCATTATTCCTTCTATAGCTCTTGGTTGGATTTTACATAAAGGTAGCACCAAAGAGCGTATGGATGCTTTCTTAGATGGAGTTAGACATCGAGACATTATTACTATGTGTATTATTTTCTTACTAGCCGGTGCCTTTAGCGAGACCACCAAAGCAATTGGTAGTGTCGACGCTACCGTTAATCTTGCACTTACTTTAATACCGTCACAATTTTTTCTAATTGGTATTTTTATTTCTGCGGCTTTTATTTCAATGGCTATAGGTACTTCCATGGGTACTATCGCTACTATTACGCCTATTGCAGCAGCTTTGAGTGCTCAAGCAGGATCCTCTACGATTTTGGGCGTAGCAACCGTTGTTGGTGGAGCAATGTTTGGTGACAATCTCTCGATTATTTCAGACACTACTATTGCGGCAGTAATGTCCCAAGAAGCCGACATGAAAGCGAAATTAAAAATTAACGCAAAAATAGCATTAATTGCTTCTATGCTAACCTTGCCTTTACTTTTTCTGCATACCTGCAAGGGTTCTTTCGTAGTTACAGGTGAGTATTCTTTATTGTTGGTGTCTCCGTATGTTGTGTTAATATTGCTTGCGATTTTTGGTGTAAATATATTTATATCTCTAGTGGCGAGTATAGCTTACGCTGGAATTGTTGGTTTTATCAACGATAACCATCATGATTTATTATTTTTAAGCAATAATATCACTGCCGGTTTTACATCCATGCACGAAATTATGTTGCTTTCATTAATGGTTGGCGGACTTTCTGGTCTCGCAAGTAAAGGCGCAAAAGAGCTTACTAATTATCTTTCCTCGTGGATTGCTAAGCTACAAGGAGGATCCAAAATGGCACAACTATTTATCGCTAAAATAGTAAGTGTTTTTGATCTGTTGCTTGCCAATAATACTATCGCAATAATTTTTAGCGGGGAAACAGCAAGAAACATCGCTAAAAAACACCATATCCCAGCCCACTACAGTGCAGCATGGCTAGATATTTTTTCTTGCGTGTTTCAAGGTATTATTCCTTATGGAGCCCAAATACTTTTAGCTAGCGCTATTGCTGGCGTTTCTCCGTTAGCAATCACTCCTCATGTATATTATTGTTATATATTGGGTATAGTCGCGGTGCTATATATTATGTTTATTAAAATTGAAAGAAATCCCAAATTATAAACACTAACCATCTATATAATATTTACCTTGCCTCTTTTCATAGAAAACCATTGACAGCTTTCTTTTGGTAGCATATTTAACAAATTGTTTTTTTTTATACTAGTGATAACTACTTGCTGTTTTTGATTAAAACTTAACAAAAACTCTATTATTTTTTTTCCATTAATATTATCTAACTCTGCACACAAATCATCTATCAATAATACGCTAACAGTATTGTTTTGATCCAATTGTTCTTGCAAAAAAATCGATCTGGCTAAAATTAAACTAAAAGATATCGCTTTACCTTGCCCGCGAGATAACACTGCTTTTGCTGCTCTGTTTTCTATAGAAAAATATAAATCTGCTCTGTGTGGTCCGGCAGTTGTAAAACTCAACCTAAAATCTGCCTCATAATTTTGTATTAACTTTTCAGATAAATCTCCGCTCCAACCATCAAAAAGGCTAATCTCTGGCTTTATACAACTATTAAATCCTAGCTTATCAAAACACTTTAACCAAACAGCATAAAATTGTTGCCAAGTTTTTTGTCTTGCCATCCTGATTTGTTCAGCAAGATTAACAAACATTCTGTCTAATTCTTTTAAAATGCCTCGTGTTTCTTTATGATGTTTTTTTAATACGCTATTACGCTGCTGTAATATTCTGTTAAAATCTCTCCACAAATGTTGATAATCTTTATTAGAATAAAAAACAATCCAATCTAAAAATTTTCTACGACCTTCTGGTTCAGCAAAAATCAACTTACTACTACCCTCGTGGATTATTTGGGTGGGGGCTAAAAGAGCAATTTGCGATAAACCAGCTTGCGCTCCTCCAATTTTGTTGAGTTTATCTTTGTTTTTGTGTTTTATTGTGCTGATTTTTATTTGCTGAGCGCTTTTGTCGGAATAAATCGCAGATACTGCAGCAAATGTTTTATCAAAACCTATTATACCATCAACATTCGCCACTCTAAATGAACGCCCCAAGGCCAAAAAATAAATGCTTTCTAACAAACTGGTTTTTCCACTACCATTTAGACCAATAAAAACATTAACGTTGGGAGCCAACTGTAAATTTAATTTTTCTAAATTTCTAACACCATCTATACATAATTGTTTAATTAACATTAGACTCTCGCAATTATTACAACTGCATCGGCATTAACACATAAGAACTTTTTAACGCTACATCTTGCATTAAAACTCCACTTTTAGCGTTTTCCATCCTTATTGAGACCTCATCACCATCAACACTCGATAAAAACTCTAATAAATATTTTATATTAAAGCAAATCTCTAATGGAACCCCAAAATACTGTACCGATATATTTTCTTGTACTAAATCATCGTTCTCATTTCTAGCCGTCATTTGTAAAGTATCTTTAGAAAAAACCAATCTAATTCCTTGAGATCTATCGCCCAACAGAGCAGCAGCTCGCAACAAACAAGCTTTTAATGTTTCTTTATTGGTAACCAATACGTTTTGTAATTTGACCGGAATTAGTTTCTGGTATGAAGGAAAATTTGCTGATAATAATTTAGATGTAAAAGTAATATTGTTAATAATCAGCCTAACGTGATTTTCTCCAACACTCATCTGCACCATTGTTTCTGCTGGCGCTTCATTTAAAATTTTTAAAAGATCAAGCGCGCTTTTTCTGGGTAATAGAAATTTTACTTCCGTTGCTAAGTCTCGTATAATTTTTTCGGAAACCTTATTGTTTTTTATCGCCTCCCATACAACCAAACGATGTCCGTCTGTTGCAACAGACACTATTTCATTATTAGAAAAACATAAAAAAACTCCATTTAGAAACTGCCTACTATCATCATCTCCCATAGCAAAGGCTGTTTTACTAACCAAATCCTGCAAAACTTTAGCGGAAACAGAAAAAGAAGTATAAAAAACTTTATCACTTAGCACGGGAAACTCTTGTGCATCCAGATAATTAATTGAAAAAAAACCTTGACTAGATTCTATGTGTATTTTGGACGACGGTGGGGCAATAAACACATGAAGTTCTACGTCATCTGTCATAGCCTTACAAATTTCATTAATCTTACGAAAAGGAATAACTGCGGCCCCTGGTTGTTCAATGGAAGTTAATGGTTCTTCAACTATTAATTCTATATCTAGATCTGTGGCTACCAACGATAATTTTTGCTTGGTTGCAGATAACAACACATGCGATCCTAAAATACTAGCCCCAATTTTTTTGTCTACCGCAACAAAAGCGGCTAATTTAAAAAATCTTAAAAAGAACTCTTTTTTTACAAAAAAAATCATATTAAGTAGATAAAATTCTAACTAAATTATTAAAATCTTCCCCTAAATCCACGCTAGCTACAGCAAGATCTTTTATAGTTCTACACGCATGCAAGACAGTAGTATGATCTCGCCCCCCAAAAGCATCCCCTATTTCTGGTAAACTATGGTTCGTTAGTTCTTTACATAAAGCCATGGCCATCTGTCTAGGACGAGCCACAGATCTGCTGCGACGCTTTGATAACAAATCTGAAACTTTTACTTTATAGTAATCTGCTACTGTTTTCATAATGTTATCAATAGAAATTAATTTTTCTTGTAACGCAAACAAATCTTTTAAAGCCTCTTGTACAAAAGGTAAAGAAATCTCACTATTAGTAAATTTAGCATTAGCGATAACCCTCTTTAATGCTCCTTCCAATTCTCGCACATTAGAACGGATCCTTTTAGCGATAAAAAAGGCCTCTTCGTGCCTTAATTCTACCCCATATTGTTTTGCTTTATTAATTAAAATTGCAACTCTAGTTTCCAGTTCTGGCGGCTGTACCGCAACTGTTAACCCAGCTCCAAACCTTGACTTTAATCTTTCTTCTATACCATTAATTTCTTTTGGGTAGCGATCTGAAGTCAAAATAATTTGTTGTTGACCTTCCAGAAGAGCATTAAACGTATGAAAAAATTCTTCCTGCGAACGTTCTTTTCCTGAAAAAAATTGAATATCATCTATAAGTAACGCATCTACCGAACGATAAAATTTCTTAAAATCGTTTATAGCATTGTTTTGCAAAGCTTTTACCATATCAGCAACAAAACGCTCTGAATGCAAATATACCACCGCTGCATTAGGTTTGTTAGCAACAATTAAATTACCAACAGCATGCATTAGATGGGTTTTTCCTAAACCAACGCCACCATATAAAAACAAAGGGTTATACGACCCGCCAGGATTTTCTGCCACCTGTCTGGCTGCTGCTTTGGCTAGTTGATTAGATTTTCCTTCTACAAAATTATCAAACGTAAAAGTTTCGTTTAAGTTGTTAGCTCTTTCTTTAGCATCTTTGTTAACAACATCAGACAGCTCATTGTTTTTAGCTAAATTTGCCCCCCCAACAGAGAAAGATATCTTCCTAAACCATCCCTTTGAAACATTACTAATAGTGTTCTCTATAGCTTGAGAAAAATTCTGATTTACTTGATCCAATACATATTGATTAGGGGCAAACACTACTAAACTATCACCAGCTATTTCTGCTTGTAAGGGCATTATGCATTGATTAAACATTTGTTGTGGAACAAGATCCTTTAATCTTTGAACACATTGCTGCCACAAATCAATTTGAACCGACACGAAAAATCCTTATGTTTTTTTTAAATATTTGATATAAAAAATATAAATTTATATACTGAACACATATGAGTTTCCAGCATAGTTACGTAGCGTACATGTTTTGCGTTTTTTTACCAAAACTGATCTAGTACTTTACCTATACCACAAAAAAAGTCCACTGTTTTTCATAAAACATTTGCGTACTATTTTTTTAAAGCCGTTATATATTCTTTCCCAGCTTTGATCTGAATGCTAGAATTGTTAAGATCTTTTTTCTTAATAGGTTCGGCCCTACCATCTAAATTTTGCGCTAAAAAGTTTTCCGCAACAGCATAAAAGGAAAGCCTATTTTCTGGGATTCTAAATCCATGACCTTCATCTGGGTATAATAAATATGTTACTGGAATATGTTTGGCCAATAACAAATTTACAATTTGTTCAGATTCATCTTGCTTTACCCGAGGATCATGAACACCATGCCCAATCAACAATGGTTTTTTTATATTATGTATATATGTAACAGGAGAACGATCTGCCAAAAAAGTTCTTCCTTCAGGTGAGGTTGGTTCTCCACCTATCATTCGTTTCAACACAAAATAAAAAGGCTTCCAATACTCCGGAATAGATTGCATGAGCGTTTGCAAATTACTTGGCCCAACAATATCTACTCCACAAGCAAAAAGATCTGGCGTTTTTGATATTCCCATTAATGTAGCATACCCACCATAACTCCCCCCCATAATAGCTACTTTTTCCCTGGTAGCAATACCTTTACCTATTGCCCACTCAACAGCATCCACCAAGTCATCTTGCATCTTGGCGCCCCACTCACCATTGCCAGCATTAGCAAAATTTTTACCAAACCCAGAAGACCCTCTAAAATTAACACTTAATACCGCATAACCTCGATTAGCTAACCATTGGTGAGTACTGTTGTATCCCCAAAAATCACGAGCATTTGGACCTCCATGCACCAATAAGACCATTGGAATGCTTGGCATGGTGGCATATTTTTTTAATCGTTCCCATCTAGGGATCGATAAATAACTTACCAAAGGAAGATTGTCTCGAGAAGTAATAATGACGGTTTTCATTTTGGTTAATGGTAATTGATCTAAGCTTGGCCTTCCTGCAAATAAAAAATAAGCTTTTTTTAATGTTCGATCATAATAATAATAATGCGGAGAACCTATATCTCTATCATAAGCTACTATCCATTTTTGATAATCTAAAGAGCTATTAATTATATTAAATTCGCCAGGATCTACATTATTAAGATAAGCTATATCTTCTTGAAAACTAGAAGTTAATGCAGACCAGCTCTGTTTCTCATATGTAAATCTATATCCTTGTGGTGTTAGATCAGAAGGATGAAACAAAACTTCATCAAGATCAGCTTTTTGATTTTCCGCAATTAACTGAGTTACTTTAGTTCTTAAATCTAAGCTGGTTAAAGCAGCTGTATTTCTGTTACGACTATCTAACAAATACAAAACATCTCCGGTTTTATTTAAAGATAACGGGGTGGTCGTTAAAATGTTTTCTGGCTCAATAGAAAGAAGCTCTGTTTTAACAAAATTCTTCCCTAATCTATAGATTACCGCCCCTCCCGCCTTGGTAGATTCTACTGCTATTACTATCTTTAAGTTTTCATTGCTGATAAAATCAGCAAAAAAATTATTTTCATAAACTAACGATATTCTTCCTGTTCTAATGTTCAGCCTATATACATCATGAAAATCCGCTCGACGACGGTTGATCCCAATTAAGATCTCCTCCGGAAACTTCTGACTAAGCCCAATAATTTTTCCTTGCACTTTTTGATAAGAAAATAATACTTTTGATCTTCCTGTTCTAATGTTTACCTGATACAGCCGCCAATTTTCGTTACCTTTATAATCATCTACATACAAAATATGTTCATTATCATATGACCACAGATAAGTAGTTACTCCTCTTTTTTTATTGTGAGTCACAGGATGCATACTTTTATGTTGCCCCAATTTTCCTGCCCATACATTTAAAACCCCGTGACATGGCGCCATATATGCCAAGTGTTTACCGTCGTGGCTAATTTTGGGCTGAGAATATTTAGGATCTCCAAAAAGCACCGCTCTAGGAATTATGGGATCCTTGTTGTTGGGCGCCACAGCAAACCCAGCCATGCTTGAAACAAACAAGAAAACCAACATACCAAAACGAACAAATTGACTAAACATTAAAGATTTTTCCTGTATAAAAATGGTAGATAACACTCTACATATGCTGTGGAAAAAATCCACTCTTGTTCACAATAAATTTTTTTGTTTTTTATTAACATGTTATACCAGAGTATATTATAAGTTCTTCACATATCTATTAACATAATTATTTCTTTATAAAACAAAAGAATTTAAGGGTTATCTACATAAAAAGCTTTCTTTAATAATAATAATAAATATAAAAGTTCTTAAAGAATGATAATTATAACCTTGCTGCTACACTCATCTTCTTAGGCAGCTGGATTAATTGTTGCTGGCTGTATATTTTTTAACTTTCGCTAAACCCCACTAAAAAACTGTGTTAAACCTGTCTAGAAAGTTTGGTCGTGCCATGGTTTTTTCTTAAATCCCAAATTTATACACAGGTAAATCAAAAGATTATCATAGGTGCTTAACAGATATTTGATTCTCATAAAAGATTGTTTTGTATCGACATTTTTAAACTAGTCACATAAAAACCATACATAATAAAAATAATAAACTTAAATAAAGACTTAAAAAAGTTATTTATTGACTTTGAAAGTCTTCAGTAGAATAATGCCAATAGATAAAACAAAATGTAGCAGAAATTAAAAGTTGGGCTAGTTATGAAACGTACTTTTCAACCTTGTAATAGAAAAATGAAGAAAACTCATGGTTTTAGAGCTAGAATGAAAACCAAAGATGGAAGGGCTGTGTTAAGTCGCAGAAGGAGAAAGGGGCGGTACACGCTTACTAAGTAACTTTGCCGTTAAATAATAAAAAACACGAAAAAAAAACTCCAAATTATAAAAAGTTATTTAAGTTTCCCCCTAAAATAGTTAGTAATGAATTTTCTTTATGGATCGGTAATAATGACACTGGCTTCGCTAGGGTAGGGGTAATTGTTACTAAAAAAAACATTAAAAAGGCTGTGTTTAGGAATCGGTCTAAACGTTTTGCCAAAGAGATATTTAGAAATGTTAAACAAAATTTTATTAATAAAGACGTTGTTGTTGTTATTAAACAGTTTGATAACCAAAGTTTATCACGATGGAAAAAAAAATTGCAGGAACTGTTTTTATGGTTAGAAGAGCAAACCATATATTGTTCAAGAACATAGCAACACTTGGTGTAATTAAGCTAATTGGCTGGTATCAGTATTTTATTAGTCCGTTTTTACCTCCAAGCTGCAGGTTCGAAGTTAGTTGTTCGGATTACGCGAAGTTAGTAATAAAAAAACAAGGGTTTGTACGGGGGGTTTGTTTGGTGGTTTTTAGATTGTTAAAGTGTCAAGCTGTTTCTAATTACCTTGTCGATAAAAAATTAAATTAATTAATGGTTATTTAAATATGGATAAGCAAACTATACGATTTTTATTCTTAGCTGTTATTGTTTTTGTTGGTTTTTCTTTGTTTTCAAAATATTATCAACCCCCGCACGAGGGGGCGGTCCAGAAAGATCCTCTAGCGACTCACGAAAGCGGTCATCAAGAAATTCCCAACATGGTTGAAACGGCAGTAGGAAATGGTGGCGAAACAGCTGTTCATTTGCACAAACAACCATCTAACCATCCTATTGTTACGGTAGATACAAATGTTTTAAAAGTAAAAATTAATTCTCAAGGGGATTTAATTTTTGCTGAGTTAAAGAAATATCCTCAAAACCCAAAGGATCACACAAAAGGGTTTAATTTATTAGATAACGATAATCATAGGTTCTATGTGGCTCAAACGGGATTGTTGTCAGAAAGGGGGCCAGACTCTAAGGTGCACGGTAGAGCTAAGTTTACTGCTAAACATCAACGTTATGAATTGTCTGATAACGAACAGGAGATGGTTGTAGATTTGATTTGTGGTCTAGACGAAAACATTGTAGATACCGGAAAAGACATTAATTTTATTAAGAGGTTTAAATTTAGCCGGAATAGTTATTTGGTGACAATAGAATATGTTATTGTTAACAACAGTCAGACTGAATATAAAGCTAGTTTATATGGGAGATTAAGGCGGTTACCAGAGGCGGTAACCAAAGGGTTCTTTTCTGGTGGTTTGAGGACGTATACAGGTGCTGCAATTAGCACTCCAAATCAAAGATATAAGAAAATTTCTTTTTCTGACATGAAAGAACCGTATAACATTGCGTTTACTGGTGGGTGGATTGCAATGTTAGAACATTACTTTGTAAGCGCTTGGGTGCCGGGGGGGGGTTCATTTAGTGAATATCAAACCGAAAATTTTAAAGATGGTTCTTTTGGTATAAGGTTTGTTAATTCTACTATTTCGGTTGCTCCAGGAGAAACGCAAAAAGTTTCTGCTCAATTGTTTCTTGGGCCTAAAATTGCTAACACTTTAAAGGAAATTGCACCAGCTTTAGATCTAACGGTAGATTATGGTATTTTGTGGTGGTTGTGTGTACCGTTGTTTTTATTATTAAAGACTATTTTTAATGTGATTGGTAATTGGGGATGGGCAATAATTTTGACCACATTATTAATTAAACTTTTATTTTATAAATTGTCTGCGGCTAGTTATCGTTCTATGGGGAATTTACGAAAACTTCAGCCTAAAATGGAAGAATTAAAAGCTAGATGTGGTGAAGATAAACAAAAATTTAGTCAATCAGTAATGGAGCTTTATCGTAAAGAGAAAGTAAATCCATTAGGTGGGTGCTTGCCTATTTTGGTGCAAATTCCTGTGTTTATAGCATTATATTATGTTTTGTTAGAAAGCGTAGAGTTAAGGCAAGCTTCTTGGTGTTTATGGATTGTAGATCTGTCTGCCAGAGATCCTCTTTTTATTTTGCCGTGTTTAATGGGGGTTAGCATGTTTGTTCAACAAAAAATGAATCCACCGCCTCCGGATCCTATCCAAGCTAAAGTTTTAATGTTTATGCCGGTGTTTTTTACAGCGTTATTTTGGCAGTTTCCTTCCGGGTTAATGTTGTATTGGGTTGTTAATAACTCGCTGTCTATATTGCAGCAGAAGTTTATTACTAGACAGGTATGCAATCAATAGAAGATGATGACACTATAACAGCTATAGCTACGCCACCAGGTGTTGGTGGGGTTGGAATCATTAGGATTTCTGGCGGTTTAGTAAAAAACATTGCTAAGGTAATGTTAGGGCGATCTAGCTTAATCCCAAAATTAGCGGTTTACACAGAATTTTTATCTGCCAATAAAGAAGCTATCGATAATGGAATAGCAATATTTTTCCAGGCTCCAAACTCTTTTACTGGTGAGGATGTTTTAGAAATACAAGCTCATGGTGGTGTAGTAGTATTAGATTTATTGTTAAGGCGAGTATTATCTTTGGGGGCAAGGCTTGCCGAACCTGGGGAATTTTCTAGACGAGCTTTTTTGCATGGTAAAATGGATTTATTACAAGCAGAGAGTATTATTTCTTTAATTCACGCTCAAACTGAACAAGCGGCAAAGGCAGCAGTTAAGAGTTTACAGGGCGAGTTTTCTAAACAAATAAATGCGCTTCTGCAAGGAGTAACAAATTTAAGAATGTATGTAGAGGCTGCTATAGATTTTCCAGAAGAAGAGGTGGATTTTTTAGAAGATAATAATATCTATAAACAGTTGATTAAGTTTAAGGAAAGTATTTATAAAATTTTAAACCAAGCTCAACAAGGGAATCTTTTAAGTAATGGATTAAAGGCGGTTATTCTTGGTGGGGCAAATGTTGGAAAATCTAGCTTATTAAATTTATTGTCTGGAAAAGATTTGGCTATTGTGACAAACATTCCAGGAACAACTAGAGATGTATTAATTAATAAAATTAATATAGATGGATTGTTAGTGGATTTTTCTGATACGGCAGGTATTCGAGAAACGCAGGATCATATAGAGGCAATAGGAATACAAAAAGCTATAACAGAAGCGCGCGAGGCAGATTTAATTCTATTTATGGTGGATGCTAAAGATTTTGTAGAACAAGAAGATTTTAAAAGTAATTTGATCTTGGCAGAATGGTGTGCGGATTTGCGCGCAAAAAAAATAATTTTAATTAATAAAATAGATTTATATAATGATGATTTTTTAAAAACCCCAGAAATTATAGTTAAAGATGAGCAGATTATAATTTTTATTTCTGTTAAAAACCAGGTTGGTATAGATTTGTTAAAGCAGCAAATAAAAAAGGTCGCGGGTTTTGTAGAGCAAGAGCAAGTGTTTACAGCGAGAACCAGGCATGTTACAGCATTACAGCAGGTTTGTGTGCATTTGGAGCAGGGGGTTGATTTTTTCAAGAAGAAGCGAGAAGGTGTTTTTTTTGAATTGTTGGCAGAAGAGTTAAGGCTGGCTCAAAAATTTTTGTCTGAAATAACAGGGGTGTTTACTTCTGAAGATTTATTAGCAAAGATTTTTGCTGAGTTTTGTATAGGTAAATAAAGTTTATATATGAGTACTAATTTTCATAAAAAATTTGATGTGGTGGTTGTAGGTGGTGGGCACGCCGGAGTAGAGGCGGCGTTAGCGTCTAGCAGACGAAAGGCCAATACATTATTGCTTACTCAAAACATAGAAACTATTGGTCAAATGTCTTGTAATCCCGCTATTGGTGGAATAGGAAAAGGACATCTAGTAAAAGAAATTGATGCCATGGGGGGGGCAATGGGGTTGGCGGCCGATTTGGCCGCTATTCATTATCGTATTTTAAATAGCAGTAAAGGTCCTGCCGTTAGGGCTACTAGAGCTCAAAGTGATAGAAATTTATATAGGCTTGCTATAAGAAATGTTGTTGAAAACCAGCAAAATTTATTGGTTTTTCAAGCAACCGTTGATGATGTGGTGATTAAAAACGATCGAATTGTTGGGGTTATTACTAATACGGGAGTTTTTATTGAAACTAAAACAGTAGTATTAACTGTTGGAACTTTTTTAAATGGTAAAATTCACGTTGGCGATCAAAACCATATGGGTGGGCGAGCTGGAGATAGCGCCTCTGTTGGTTTAGCTAATTCTTTAAGAAACCTATCTTTTAGAGTGGATCGTTTAAAAACCGGTACCCCTCCCCGGATCGATAGTCGTAGTATTGATTTTTCTAAGCTTATAGTACAACCAACCGAAACAGAACCTTCTTACTTTTCTATTTGGGAAGAAAAAGAAAGGTTTATGAATATTCCAAAAGTTAATTGTTATATTGCAAGAACCAACAGCATGACTAACGATATAATTATGCAAAATTTAGAAAGGTCGGCTATGTATGGAGGCATGATTGATGGAATTGGTCCAAGATATTGTCCGTCAATAGAAGACAAAGTAGTTAAGTTTTCTCAAAGAGATTCTCACCAGATTTTTTTAGAACCAGAAGGGCTGTATACTAAAGAAATTTATCCGAATGGTTTGTCTACCAGTTTACCTTTTGATGTACAGGTAAAAATAATTCATAGTATAGTTGGTTTAGAAAACGCTCACATTACTAGGTTGGGTTATGCAATAGAGTATGATTTTTTTGATCCTAGAGATTTGTTGCCTACTTTACAAACGAAAAATGTTTCTGGATTGTTTTTTGCCGGACAAATTAATGGGACCACTGGTTACGAAGAGGCGGCCGCTCAAGGTTTGGTTGCAGGGGTTAATGCGGCAGCTGGAGCATTAAGTTTAGAAAGCTGGAGTCCTCGCAGGGATGAGGCTTATATAGGAGTGTTAATTGATGATTTAATCACTAAAGGCACTAATGAACCATATCGCATGTTAACAAGCAGAGCTGAGTATCGATTGCAGTTAAGGGAAGACAACGCAGATGTTCGTTTAGCTAGTACGGCTAAGAGATTAAATTTAATTGATGAACATAAAATGCAAAAAGTTATTAATAAAACAACTGTTATAGAACAAGAGATTGCCAGATTAAAACAAATTGTTATTACAACATCTAGCGAGGACGCTATGGTTTTTGAAAAAATAACCGATCAAAAATTAGAAAAAGAAACGAGAGCTTTAGATTTGTTAAAAAGACCAGAAGTTTGTTATAAAAAATTAGCCCAAATACCATCTGTAGGTTTTGGTTTGGTTAATACCAATTTTATAATCAACTTGGAAACCATGGTAAAATATGAAGGGTATGTGCTAAGACAACAACAGGAAGTTGCTAAGCATAGTAAATATGAAAAATTAAAAATTCCTGTTGATTTTAATTATAATAATATTCCAGGGTTGTCTAATGAGGTTGTGGAAAAATTAAATAATACTCGTCCTATAGATTTAGGAAGAGCAACAAGAATACCAGGGGTTACTCCTGCGGCTATTTCGGTATTGTTAGTATATCTAAATAAAGGTCAGTAAATGTTACAGCAAATATTACATGGCGCAAACCAATTAGGGTTAACTGTCACCCAAGAACAGGGGCAAAAATTATTACAATATTTAGAACTTTTGCGGAAATGGAATAAAGTACATAATTTATGTGCTAACGCTAGTTTTATGCATATGGTGTCGTACCATATTTTAGATAGTATTAGCGTTGCAGGCAGTATTAATTGTGAGCAAAAAAATGTTTTGGATGTTGGGACTGGCGCTGGGTTGCCGGGGATCCCTTTAGCTATAGTAGTGCCGTCTTGTAAGATTAATTTGCTTGATTCTAAAATAAAAAAAATTACGTTTGTTCAGCATGCGATAAATGTTTTGGAACTACCAAATACTAAGGCTATAGTTTCTAGAGTAGATCAGTTTTTCCCAAATTCTAAGTTTGATATTATAATTTCTAGAGCTTTTGCAGAATTGACGGAGTTTGTTACGTCTACGGGACATTTATGTGCTAACGATGGGTTAATAGTAGCTATGAAAGCAGATCCAGATTGTTTTACCGTTGGAGCAGAGGTTGGTTTAGGTTATAAAATTATAGAACTAAAAAAACTTAATATTCCTGGAGTAAAAACTAAACGAAGTTTGGTGATTTCTGGTAAAGCAAAGCATGTTTAGTATAATATATCTCAAATGCGCCCGTAGCTCAGCTGGATAGAGCGTTAGCCTCCGGAGCTAAAGGTCAGAGGTTCGAATCTTCTCGGGCGCGAGTTGGAAAAATAGATTGGTGCATATGGTTAAAAATCAAATTCTTAGAGCGGTAGAGTTGTTGCGCCAAGGAAATTTAGTAGCTTTTCCTACCGATACGGTATATGGGTTAGGGGCAGATGCTAGAAATGAACAAGCTATTTTAAAAGTTTTTGAACTAAAACAGCGTCCATTTGATCGTCCATTAATAGTGCATATTCCAAATTTGGAACATCTGGCTATTTGGGCAAACGCCGATTATCTTAAGCAAGATGTATTTAAATTAGTAGAAATTTTTTGGCCAGGTCCTTTGACTATTGTAGTAAAAAAATCAAGTTTAGTGTCGGATTTAATAACAGCAGGACAAGATAATATTGCTATTCGTATTCCAGATCATCCTATTGCTTTAGAATTATTAAAAATTTTTGATTCTGGAATAGTAGGCACTTCTGCTAATTTATCTGGAAATATTAGCAATGTTACAGGTACGCAGGTGGCTGAAGAATTTAATAATATTTTTATATTAGATGATTGTGGAGCAGGATGTAGTAAAATGGGGGTGGAGTCAACCATTATTTCTTTGGTGGAACAACCGGTAATTTTACGTCAAGGTGCTATAAAAACAGAGCAGCTAAGAAGTTGTTTGGGGCGTGATGTTTTGGTTAGAACATAAATATAAATCTATTTTGTTTTTTTTAAGAATATAAGTTTTTATTAAGCGCATATGTTGTTTATTAACTGGAGAGTTTTCTTTTAAAATAAAATAGTAATTTTTATTGTTTTTGGGGTTTGATTGTAAAGGTTGAGCTGGCCATTTTAGTTGATTTATAGAGCTGGCCAGTCTTAACCCAGCTGCAGAGTAATCTTGAATATATAAATCATGATTTAGGGTTTTTTGTAAAATATCTTGGGAAATAATGGCAGCGTTACCTTGGTTGATGTTATATTCATATGGGAACCATAATGTTGCAGTTAAATATTTTATAATTATGGTTAATATTAACAAAACCAAGGTTTTTCTGGTGGATTTGGTTTGCCAAATGAAATAAGCCGCTAATAATGCAACCCAAGGGTATAGGGGTAGCAGATAGCGGATATGGCTCTGTGAACTAATCCAATAAGGTATAAAATTAATAAGAGGTATTAGCGATATAATTGTTATTATTTTAGGATTAATAATAGTTTGGGTGGTTAGTTGTTGTTTTAGCACGGCTTTGTTTTTTAAGACACCCAAAAAGATCATTAAGCTGCCAGGTAATAATGCTAACCAGGTTTGTATAGGAAAAAATATAATGTTACGTAATAAATTTGCTTCTGGATTAGGTTTAACCCCTAGTAATCTTTGAATATGATATAACGTAGCAAAAAAACCAGCGGCAGTGTTGGTGTGACAACACCATAACACCGGCGGGGCAATAAAAATTACACATAATAATATGTTTTTCAAATTTAATAAAAAATTTTTATATCCGGAAAACAATAGTATTAAATAAGTAATTGTAAAAAAAACGTAAGCGGTAGGGGATTTACATAAGAAACCTAAAAAAACACAACCGTGTGCTAAAAAAATCAAATAAAAATTCCGTTTAATTGTCCCTACAACTAATAATGCTATGCTAGCAAAAACAAACATGGCAAAAGTTGGGTCGGAATAAGCTAACCAACCACGTTTAAACAACAAGTCTCCGCTAAAAAAAACAGCTACGGTGAATAATGCAAAGGTGTTTTGTTGGGGCGTTTTTTTGTTTGTTTGGGATGTAATATTATTAACAGTTAAAAATTTGGTTGTATAAAACAATAACATTGCCGTAATTATTGTGGCTGTTAAGGTAACCGCCCTGGCAGAGAACATGATGTTTTTACAACTAAAAACATTACTAAACAACATGATTAACCAGTTGTATAGTGGTGGACGAGGATAATTATTACCGTATAAAGTAGCAAGAGTATATTTTTTATTAAAAATCATTTCTAATGTAGAATTGGTGTAAACGCCCTCTTCTCCAATGACAGGTAAGTTTAATGTTAAGAAAAAACTACCAACCGCTAACAAACAGATAAACCAAAGAAATTTATTGGTATTTAAAAAATTTTTAGTTAAATTTAGCATGAGTTTCAAACAATTGTTTATATTTAGGTGAATGTAATAAATCTGCAACGGATTGTATTTTCCCTCCAGGGAATTGTATTTTTTCTAACTGTAGAACTCCGTGTCCTGTTGCAACTTCTATGTTGTTTTTGTTAATTATTATATTGCCAGGAACGAGTATATTGTTAGAATAATTATGGTTTGGTTTAACCGTAGCTTGCCATATTTTAATGTTGTTTATAAATGTTGCTGGATTATTTGGGTCGCCAAGTTGAGTAAAAGCTACTGGTTCCCTGATAAAAGCTCTAATTGTACGTTCTATTTCTATAGCTGAGAGTTTCCAGTTTATTTTTGCGTGAGTTTTGTCGATTTTTTTTGCATAAGTTGCTAGTGTTTCGTCTTGAATACTATAGGTGGTCTGCTTAGTGTTTAATTGTTTTAACACTTCCAGGATAGCAGTAATGGCTAATGGTTGTAATTTATTAAGAAGACTTTCGTTTGTATCGTTATTAGCAATAGGGCAGTTAATGCTATAAAGTATTGCGCCAGTATCAAGAGATGGTTCCATATTTATAATAGTTATTCCAGTTATCTTGTCACCAGCTAAAATAGCATGTTGAGTTGGTGCTGCCCCTCTCCACCTTGGCAGTAAAGAGGTATGTATATTAATGCAGCCAAATGTAGGAATTTTTAAAACTTCTGCTGGGAAAATGAGTCCATAGGCAAAAACAATAATTAAGTCTGGTTGTAGCTGTTGTAGAGTCTTTATGGAATTAGGATCTTTTAGTGTTTCTGGTTGAAAAATTGGTATTTGGTAATCTAGGCCGATGGATTTTACTGGTGAACAACAGGATGTTTGGCCTCGCCCTTTTGGTCGATCTGGTTGGGTGTAACAAGCAGTTATGTTTATTCCGGCTTGTATAAGCTGTTCTAACGTGTGTGCAGCAATAGTCGGAGTTCCTGCAAATATAATATTTTGTAAGTGTTTAGTATATACCAAGTTCATTTTAGAATTATAAATTATGTTTTCTAAGTTTGTTTAATTTTTTTTCTAGCATATGTTTTTTTAATAAAGAAAGATGATCAAAAAAAGTTAAACCATGCAAATGGTCAATTTCATGTTGGATACAAATACTCAACAAATCTGTAGTGTTTAAAATTTGGTGATTACCTAAAGGATCTAGATATTCAACGGTAATATTATAATAGCGGGGTATTTTAGTATATATCCCAGGAAACGATAAACAACCTTCTTCAGAACTAACTGAACCATTATTAGAAGTTATTTGAGGATTGATTAAACAAATAGGGCGGTTGCTTTGTTCGGAAATATCTATGGTAATAATTTGTAGATGGATGTCTACTTGAGTTGCGGCTAATCCTATACCTTTTGCTTGATACATGGTTTCAAACATGTTGGCAATAATAGTTTTAATTTTTTTGCTAGTAATTTCTTGCAATGAAATTGGATCAGCTATTTTTTTTAATCTTTGATCTGGATATTGTAAAATATGTAATAAAGCCATATTTAATTAAAACAATTATTGGTATAAAAACTAATTAATAATACTATACTCTAATTAAAATAAATATGGTAATTAATTTATTTTGGGGAATGGTTATTTTATTTAGGGATAGTTGGGAAAATATGAAAAATATAATTAAGGTTTTTTGTATAAGCTTAGTTGTTTTGTCAGCTAAGCTAGTTTATGGGACAGGAAACGATGATCAAACAATTCAAGAGGAGGTTTTAAAGCCACGGATTTTACGATCTTCCTTATCTCCAATAAAGTATGAGATTCAACTAGAATATTTGATGCCGTACTTAGAGAGTGTTGTAATTGTTGAAGTTCCTGCTTTACAAAACAAAAAATCAAAAGCAAGCATTAAAAAACCTTATATTACAGATGGAAAATTAATAGTAGAAAGTGAGTATTGGCAAAAAGGCAATTTAGTACAGGGTTTAAAAAACTTGCTGACTAATAAAAAAAAACGTCATGTTGTTGAGCATGATAGTAGATATGTGGTTGGGTTATTACAAAAATCACGTAAATTAGCAGGGCAAAAGGATCTTGTTTTTGTAACCGGGTTAGAGAAAGATCTTTTTGCTAAATATGTGTTTGTTGGGGACAAGATTCCTTATTATCATCCAACAACTAAGGAGTATCTTGGTTCAGAGATGCGAATAATCGGTAAAGGCAAATTAGTTAAGAGAGAAGAGCTTAGTTTGTTAAAGATCGAATCAGCAACACAAGAAATTAAACCTGGAACGATAGTTATGCCTAGCAGGAGTCTAAATTTGTCAGAAAAAATACAGGCAGTTGTCTCTCCTAAAAAAACCCCAGGATATGTTTTGTCAGTCATTCCGGGGCTTGGTAGGGGGGCTGCTAGTAACGTAGTAGTATTAAATGTTGGAGCAAGGGATGGCGCCAAAGTTGGTCAACTATTAAAAATAAAAGATGCAAATTTAGTTTTAAATGATCCTTATCGTGTAGATAAAAAATATGATATCACATTGGACGATCCAAAAGGAGAGATTGTTATTTATGATGTTTTTAATAAATTGAGTTTGGGTTTGGTTTTAACAAGCACTGCAGATATAAAAATTTTGGATCAAGTAGAGTAATTTTTTTCCATGCAAAGAAATTTAATAAATTGGTTAGCATTGCTAAGAACTGTAGATATTGGGCCAATAAAATTTAAAAATTTTTTGCAAACAGATCCATTTTTAGAAACTTTACCACAAGTTGCTAGAGATACCTTGCATAATAGTAAGCATTTAATTAAGCAAGATTTAGCTTGGGCAGAGCAAAATAATTGTCATGTTGTATTATTGTGCGATAATGATTACCCAAAGTTGTTGCGTACTATTCATGCTCCACCGCCAGTATTATTCATTAAAGGAAATAGACATCTATTAGATAAACCACAAATCGCAATGGTGGGGAGTCGTTGCGCAAGCACTGTTGGTGAACAAACTGCCTTTAAGTTTGCTGCTGAATTTGCTAGCTACCATATAGCGGTAACTAGTGGTTTAGCAACAGGTATAGACGCAGCTAGTCATAAAGGTGCTTTATCCAAGGGAGCTACTATTGCAGTATTAGCTCATGGATTAGATTTGATTTACCCTAGAGAACATTATAAATTGGCAAATAAAATTATAGATAATGGGGCTTTAATTTCTGAATTCCCTATAGGAACACAACCAATCCCAGGGAACTTCCCTAGAAGAAACAGAATTATTAGTGGGTTAGCTTTGGGAGTTGTGGTTATCGAGGCTTCCATCAAAAGCGGTTCTTTAATAACGGTTAATCATGCTTTAGAACAGGGCAGAGAAGTATTTGCAGTACCGGGATCTATTTATAATAACAATGTTAAGGGTTGCCATCAGTTGATAAAACAAGGGGCTAAACTGGTAGAGAATGTTTCTGAGGTAATAGAAGAACTTGGGTTTACAAATGCTACTATAAATTTACAAAATAAATCAGACAAGCTAAATTATATAAGACCTAAAGAAAATTTAGATGGTTTACAGACTAAAATTTTGGATAGTATATCCTATGAAACGACCACTACAGATCTTATTATCAATCGTAGTGGCTTAATTCCCAGTACAGTAAACGCTGTATTGGTTAATTTGGAATTAAATGGGTATATTGTTTCAGTGCCTGGTGGATATACTAGATTATTATTGGAGATATAGTTAATGGGAAAAAATCTTGTTATTGTAGAGTCGCCTACAAAAACAAAAACTTTTAGTAAATATTTAGATAAAAATTTTGAAATTTTGGCGTCATTTGGTCATGTTAGAGATTTAATTCCAAAAGTTGGTGCGGTTGTGCCGGAAGATAATTTTTTAATGAATTATCAAATTATAGAAAAAAATCAAAAGCATGTGGATGCTATTTGTAAAGCTATTAAGCATGCAGATGCATTATATTTAGCAACTGATCCTGATCGTGAGGGGGAAGCAATTGCGTGGCATTTATATGAGATTCTTCAGGAAAAAAAGTTACTTAAAAACAAACCAGTTTATAGGATAACTTCTAATGAAATAACCAAAACAGGAATTAAAGAAGCGTTAACTAATTTGAAAGAAATTAATTTAGATTTAGTAAATGCACAACAAGCACGTAGGGCATTAGATTATTTAGTCGGATTTAATTTATCGCCATTGTTATGGAAAAAAGTTCAGAGAGGGTTGTCTGCGGGTAGAGTACAAAGTCCTGCATTAAGGATGATAGTTGAACGAGAGCAAGAAATTGAGAAGTTTAAATCTCAAGAATATTGGAGCATAGAAGCGGATTTAAAAAAGCAAAACAATACGTTTTTAGGTAGACTAATAGAGTATCAAGGAGAAAAATTACAGCAATTTTCTATTACTAATAAAGAGCAAGCTGAAAAAACACAGCAACACTTGCTTAACATTGCCGATGGTAAATTGTTAGTGGTAAAGATCAACAAAACTCAACGTAAAAGAAATCCTGCGGCACCGTTTATTACTTCAACATTACAACAAGAAGCAATAAGGAAATTAGGTTTTACAGCAAGGCGTACCATGCAGGTTGCTCAACAATTGTATGAAGGTATAGATATAGGTGAAGGAGCCATAGGCTTAATTACTTATATGCGTACCGATTCGGTGCATTTAGCAGCAGAAGCAGTACAAGAAATTCGTAATGTTATTAAAGAAAGGTATGGTGCAATTGCTGTTTCTGAAGAAACAAGAATATTTAAAACCAAATCTAAAAATGCTCAGGAAGCACATGAGGCAATACGACCAACTATGGCCGATCAAATTCCATCTACCATAAAACAACATTTAACTACAGAACAATATAAGCTATATAATTTAATATGGCAGCGTACTATAGCTTGCCAGATGAAACAAGCAACCATTGATCAAGTAGCTGTAGATTTAGAATGTGGGCCTGGAAATATTTTTCGAGTCAATGGATCGGTAATTTCTGATCTTGGTTTTATGCAGGTGTATAATGAAAGCGTTAGTGAAGATAATATAGCTAATAAATTTGAAGATGATAGTACGCTTAGTATGGAGAAGCATTTACCAAATTTAGTTAAAGGAGAAGAACTGCCTATACAAGCTATTCGTACTGAACAGCATTTTACTGAACCACCACCACGTTATTCTGAAGCAACACTGGTTAAAGCTTTAGAAGAATACGGTATTGGTAGGCCTTCTACGTATGCTGCCATTATTTCCACGTTGCAACAGCGAAAATATGCTTTTTTAGAGGCATCTAGATTTAAACCTACAGACGTTGGTACTGTTGTTAATAAATTTTTAACTAATTATTTTCAACAATATGTTGACTATGATTTTACTGCAAAATTAGAAGATCAATTAGATGCAATTGCTAGAGGAGAAAGAAATTGGGTGCCGGTATTACAAGATTTTTGGCAACCATTTATTAATTTAATTAAAAATGTTGAAGGTGCTGTTAAGCGTAGTGATGTAACTCAAGAACAATTAGAAGAAGTGTGTCCTAAGTGTGGTAAACCGTTATCCTGTAGGCTAGGTAAAGTTGGAAAGTTTATAGGTTGTACTGGCTTTCCAGATTGTGATTATACTAGAAGTGTAGATAATTCTGGAAATAGTATTCAACCTGAAGTAATTTCTGATAGAGCTTGCCCTACATGTGGTAAAGCATTAATAATTAAAACTGGTCGTTATGGTAAATTTATCGGGTGTAGTGGTTACCCAGAATGTAAGCATATAGAATCCTTAAACA
Source organism: Gammaproteobacteria bacterium (assembly GCA_050012295.1). GTDB lineage: Bacteria > Pseudomonadota > Gammaproteobacteria > UBA6186 > Azoamicaceae > UBA6186. The sequence goes on along the minus strand of JBEKHL010000002.1, from coordinate 12,090 downwards.
AACCGGAAATTATTAACATAGAATGTCCTAACTGTAAAAAAGGTCATTTTATTAAACGTAAATCGCGGTATGGAACATTCTTTTATGCCTGTAGTTGTTACCCTGAATGTAAATATGCAGTAAGGAACGAACCAACCAAAGAAACATGTCCAAAATGTAATTGGCCAATTTTAATGATAAAAACCACCAAAAAGAAAGGAACAGAAAAACTGTGCCCTCAGCCTAAATGTGGTTTTATAGAACAGGTTTGAACTAACAATAATTTTTAGGAGTTTTTTGATCTGTTTGTGGCTTTCTTTGTTGAAAGCTTGCAAAATCAAACATACATCGTTCAACTTCTTTTCTTTTACTTTTTAAACGTTCTTCTTCACGTTTTAAATATTCTTTGTGTAAAAAAAGAAGTTCATCGTGACGTTGTTGATCTTGTGTTGTTTCAGCAGAATGGTTTTTAGCAACTTTAAGCATAAGTCAAATTCCCCTTATTTTATTGTGTTATTATTCATTTTAGGTCTGGTGTTTTTAAGTATAGCGCAATTTTATGGGGTTGGAATTTTTGCTAAACACGCCTTTGGCGGTGGTTCTTGGTTGGTTAAGCCTTGAGAAAAATTTGAGGATGGTGTAGAAGAATCTGATATTCTTCTGGTGATATTACCTATAGTATGATTATCTAAAATGCATTTGGAAGTACACAGTGCTTTATGTTCTAGATGTCTAGAGCATTGGTGTAGTAATTGTTCCTCTGACAAATGAGTTTGAGGGTTAGTCTTTTTATGGTGTACATGTTTAAATTGAGCTAATACTTTTTGGGCAAGTATATTATCTTTTGCAGGATTAGTGGTCGATAAATAGTTGGAAGAACGTCTATTAGCTTCTGAAAAGGCTCTAGTTTCTGAATTAGTTCTGGTTTGTTTTGGGCATAATAATGGAGTGCGTTCATCTTCTAGTTGTAAGGCTTGTAGTGAAGTCTCTAATACTGGGTTAATTTCTGTGTGGGGAACAGGTTGTCTGTTAGCATTAGCTGATGAAAAACTTAATAGTTCGGTATTTTGTACATATTCTGTAGGTTGAGTATAGGAAAAACTAGCAGTAGCTTTTTTATAGTCATGAAGCGCTGCTTGTTTATTTAAAAGAAGTTTATGTTTAGCTTGTAATGCTGCTTGTTGATCTAAAAACAGATCTAGATCTGCGTCATAAATTAAAGAATTTAATATTCTCTCCCAATCTTTTGGGGTTGCGCCAAATTCTGATGATGCCTGTGGCTCTCTTAAGTTGGCTACGCAAAAATCTACTACATGTTGAATAAGAGCTTCTTCTATGTCAATTTCTTGAGATTTAAATATTTGTATTAATTCAGCTCTTCTTTGTTTAGTCAAAAAAAAGTCTGGATCTCCAAATCTAAATTTACAAAAACTTCTGACTACAGCTTTACTGGCGTAGGCGCCGAAACTACTAGAAGCCAATACCGACAGTGCAACTGCAGCTTTGGTTTGCAGTATAACGGGAACAAACTCTAATGCTTTAATAATTTTAGTAAAAAATGTTAATACGGTAGGATTATTAAGAACTATATATAAGCCTACACAGGTGGCCAAGACAATACTAAAAATTCTAATGGTACTTCTAACAGTATGTCGGTTTTCAATAAATAAAGTATTTAATTCATATTTAAGCTCTAACCAAGGATAACAAAGTATTTGCATTAATATAGTGGTAGGTAGCAAGTCGCTCATGTTGAAAATCCTTTATTATTTTATTTAAATATAGCGCATATTAAGCTATGAGTTTGTTGTTGCGCTATATTTGGTAAAAGCTTGGTGATGGCAATTGTTTAGAGATTCTTTCTATGCTAGGAGTGTTTAAAATACATTTATTAGTACAAAATGCTCTATGTTCTAGATGTCTAGAGCATTGAGCTAATAATTGATCTTCTGATACGGAAGAGTGAAACTTATGTTTTTTTTGGTGGACATGTTTAAAGTGAGCTAATGTTTGTTGAGCTGTTGTCATATTGTCTGTGCTTCTGTTAAGAGAATATTCTGAAGATTTCCCAAACGATCTTGAATTGTTAAAAGTTGCAGGGGAACTATAGGGTGTTTTATTTTCGCTTGAGGTGCTTGAATGTCTAGAATTTACACCTGTTCTTTGTGGTATTAATAGAGGGGTTTTTTCGTTTTCTGGTGGCAAGGTTGGGCAAGTTTCTATTATTGTAGGAAGTGTTGAATTATGTGGGGGCTCGCTAATAGATCTTGTGGTGTTAGATTGTTGTGTAAAAAGCAGTGGTGGTTGGTCGACTATTTCTGGCTCATGTTGGAAGCTAATGCTGGCGGTATAAGCATGAATAGCTGCTTGTTTATCTAAAATGCGTTGGTGTTTAGTTTGCAATGCTGCTTGTTGATCTAAAAACAAATCTAAATCCGCATCGTAAATTAAAGAATTTAATATTCGTTCCCAATCTTTAGGGGTGGTGCCCATTTCGGAAGAAGGGTGTGAATTTCTTAAATTATGTACGCAAAAATCTACTACATGCTGAATAAGATCTTCTGGTATTTCGATTTCTTGGGCTTGGAATATTTGTACTAATTCAGCTTTTCGTTTGTTAGTTAAAAAAAAGTCTGGATCTCCAAATTTACATTTGCAAAAACTTCTTACTCCAGCTTTACTTGTGTAGGCTCCAAAACTGCTGGCAGCTAGTACAGCCAAAGCTGTAGCGGCTTGTGTTTGCATGGTAACAGGTACGAACTCTAACGATTTAATAATCCCAGCAAAAAACTCTAAAACTGCAGGATTGTTAACTACTAGATATAAGCCAAGACAAGTGGCTAAAGCTATGCTACAAATTCTAACCGCACTTCTAATCATATGTTTGTTTTCAATAAATAGTGCGTTTAATTCGTATTTAAGCTCTAACCAAGGATAACAAAGTATTTGCATTAATAATGTAGTAGGTAGCAAGTCGCCCATATGTAAATCCTTTATTATTTTTTATTTAAATATAGTTCAAATAGTCAATTAAAGTGGGGTGAACAAATGTTAGATAGCTCTTCTTTAGAAAAAGTATTTGAGGAAAATTAAATTTTTAAAGAGGTTGTTATTTTTTTAGTTAAATTTTAGACAAACGATTTAATGTATCAGGATATTTTCTAGTCATTAATATAAGTGCTATAGCCTGATCGTTTGGCATAGTTTTGCCTTGCTCCCATTTTTCCAGTGTTCTTAATTGAACTCTTAATCGCATTGCAAATACAGCTCTAGATAAGTTAAGTTTTTCTCTGGTATTGCGAATTAATTTTGGGTCCAATTTTAGAGGTGTTGGTTTTTCAAAAACATGAGTACGTAAAGTAATTTTACCTTTTTGGTGAGCTTTAATTTCTTTAAGTCCAAGTTTGATCTCTTTAAATAAGTTTCTTTTAGTCATGGTGCCATTTCTCTATAATTTGCTTTAACATAATTTTGTCTTTTATTGATAGATCTTTTATCTCATTCTTAGCATAAATAGTTATTAGATAAATTTGTTCTTCTGGTTTTTTCCAGAAATATATAATTCTTGCTCCGCCCCGTTTTCCTTTATTGCCTAATGTCCATCTGATCTTACGTAGCCCTCCTGTTCCTTGAATAAGGACACCAATATTAGGATCATTCATAAGATATTTTTGCAATTCACTATATTGCATATCATCCAAATAGTTTGCAATTAATTTTGTAAAAATCGATGATTCTATAAATACCATTATAATAAAATCTCAGATCGTTGTAAATAGTATACCCTTTAAGGGTAGGTTCTTTGTTTGGGTTTAATTATTACTAAATTGACAGGTAATTTATATAGTGTTTTTTATTATGTTTTTATTATATAATTTTAAAAAACAACCTTCCCGACACACCCGCAATTACCAGCAATATTAATTATTAGTTTAAGCCAAAATGTAGGCAAATTAAGCTAAACTTATAAGTATTAATATTATAAAAATCGTGGGAGATTGACATGAAGACATCTAAAGTTTTTCAACATGCAGACATAGATAACATAATGCTGCAAGCACAAAATTCTTTATGCGGAATAATTAAAGAAATATCGGATATTAGTCGTGGTGCGGTTGATCAACATGTTTTTGTGGTGTTGTGTAATGATACGCTTCATAAAATCCCAGCAGTTTTTTTGGATAGTGGAATATTAGAAAGTACAATTGGGGCTAAGAAAGTATTTTTAAATGGGGTGGTGCCACATTTTAAAAGCCTAGTTCAACAAGATGTTGAGCTTGGCGCTAAAATTTTTGGGAAATATAAAGAATTGTTTGATATTGGCGATTTTTCTACGATTAATAATTCAACCCAGTTAAACGAACATATTAGTGCTTTACAAAAGGCTATAGAAGAATATCGTGTAGCCGCAATACAAAATCTTGCGAAAAAACAAGCTGAATTACTTGGGGAGCAAGTTGCAGAAGAATTCAATAAGGTTAATGTTAATAATGTTAGAAGCACATCAATAGATCTGGGAGCCTGTACAGACAAAATAGCAGAGTTAACGGCACAATTACATGTGGCAGAAGATATTGAGGCACAGAAAGGAATAAATAAAGCTTTTTTAGAAAAATTTAAAGATGCAAATAAAGACCAGAATAAATCGCTCGAATTATACTTAACAGATCCGGCAGGAGATACCACAAAAGATTACAAACAAGATCCTGAACATCTAAGCGCATTAGCAAATCTATCTTTTGCAGAAAAAATTAAGGATCTTAGTAACGATCAAGAAGCTAAAGCTAAAATAATGCAGAGGTTTGTGCGTACTGTTTTAGGCAGACAAAAAGCATTGCGTGAAGACACTATACCTCATATTAAAAAATTTATAAAACTTGCTGCAGAGACGCAGGCTTCAGACTTGCTTGATAAGGACGTGCAAATACTTAATAAGCTATTAAATCGTTTAACCAAAAATTCATTAAAAGAATTTGCTGAAGCAGTTAAAACAGACCAAACAACAGTGTTTTTTTTGAAAGAGTTGGGTTTGCAATCTGTCATTGACGATCCAAATAGTTTAACTACAACTTCTACGGCCACATCGTTTCCAGCGGATATTAAAGTGGCTTGTAAGAGAAGAATAGATACCGCTGCTGAAAAAACTGAAGAGTTAAGATTGTTGATAACACAGGCTGTTAATTCATATAACACTGGTATTACAGATACAAAAAAGATAACTCCAGAAATGATAGCTCTTATTAATGATATTCCTCATGCAATTTCTGAGGTTTTACAACCACTTTACCAATCAACCACAGGATCCAGCCGTTTTTTCTGAGAACTTGTAGTGACGGCTTATCAGGGATGATTAGTAGTTTAGGAGTAGGAGCAGAATCAGACAAGTATAGGCCAGAATTACTATGCCCAGAATTTAAAGAAGCTTGTGAAAAACTAGAAAATGGAATAGACACAAAAGAAGAAAACATTGAAGCAGTAGAAAAATATACTAAAGCATTATGCGCTAAATTAGCTGCAAATTTACAAGAAAAACTTGCGGAAAAAGCAGAGTCTGATACTCATGCTCCATTGCATCCTCCTCCAACGCCTATAGATGGGTTAAACGATATTGTACGTAAAAATCTAGAAAAAGTAGCAGCTAAAAACTTTAGTCCAAGTTTTGCAAAAACAAAAGGCAAATCATTCGACAGCCTTAAGAAGCAAGCACAAAAAAGAACGGAAAAATATGCTGTGGTTGCAAAAGAGGAACATGATAAATTTGCTGAACAAAGAGTTACAGAGAGGGAATCTAGTAAAAAAGAGCAAAAAAAAGATGGAGATCAATATAAAGATAGAGTTAAAGCAAGACTAGAAGTCTATCAAGGTTGGAAGTTTGAAGAAAAAACAGACGGGACAGATGGATTTATTCTTTCACAAAAAGAAGAAGGAAAACCATACCAAGAAATAACCGTTACAAAAAATCCAAATGGTTCGTTTACCATAAAATCAACATCAAATGAAGAAGTAACCGATGAAGCCATAGGAATAATGATAGAGCTTTCGCATAGTGTATTGCGGTTTAACAATAATAAAAACATGAATATGACAGTAAAGGGTTTGGATGGCAATCCAGCGATCACTAATAAATTTAAACAAGGTCTAGATATAATTAATAAAGATAAAATATTCCAAGAAGAGCATAAAGAAGGTGAAGGACAATTAAAATATAGATTTGAAAATAAAGATAAAAAAAATTAAAAATATCTAATTAATTGTAATTATTCTTAACATACATGAGTTTTTGGTATTCTAAAATTAACCTCGCCTAGTTGTTTTTGTAACTATACTTAACTGACAGATATAGATACAAATAGGTAATAAAGGCTATGCACGCAATTTTAGAAGAAGAAGAGTCTTTTATTCTGCCGCCAGATATGGCTAAAGAGTACTTAAAGGCTGTAAATTATATAAAAAATGCTGAGGTTGCAAAGTTAAAAGTGCTTCTTACTTTTTATCAAGACTTACGAAATTTTATTTGTCCGGATAGTGGGTATAATTTAATTGGTGTAGCAATATTAAACAATGCTCCTGTTAGTATAATAAATTTATTAATAGATCTACATGTTTCTATTGATGGCATAAAAGATGGTAGTAAAATACCACTAAAAGCCATACCGTTTGTTAACTTACTGCCAGAACAAATTGACGCTGCATACGAGCTTATTAAAGCTGGTGCTAAGTATGATTTTTGCGAAAACGAAACAACGTTATGGTTAGATAGTTGTCAGCAGTTTAATAAAAGATTATACACTAAGATCTTCCAAGCGATAAGGGATCGAGCGAAATATCTAGGGGAATTTGAAGAACCGTCAGTAGAGTGTTTGTATGGCCTGAAACATAAGAGATTTTTTTTTGATATTAAATTGGCAGTTAGTTTAAGAAAAGCAGAGCTTCAACGTCAGGAAGAAGAATTATTAGAATTAAGGCCCAAAATTCTTAATGCTAAACAGTTAGCAGAAGAGGCATTGCAAGAAGGGTTGGGTTGTTCAATAAAAATGCAAATTATAGATAGAACGGAAGGTGTAACAGTAGTAGATAGAGCGGTTGACTTGTTGATAAATAAAACAGGAACAGTTAATGTAGAAGATAATTTAAAAAATCTTTTTAATCATTCTAAAAAAAAATTCAAAGCAGCTAAAAAAACTGTTGATAAGACACCAGATAATATAGAAGCAAATAGAGTGTTAGCATTGTACCATCAAAATGGTTGGGGTGGGGCTGAATTAAATACGGAGTTAGCAGAAGATTTTAGCAAAAAAGCCACAAAAGCTACTTCCTCAAAGAAAAGAGCTACTATATAATTATTTTTCTAAGGAACATATACGACTTAAAAGGTATGTAAATAAATTGTTTAAAATTTTAAAAAAGGATATATCAGAAGTTACTATATTAATTGGAAATTTATTAGATCATTTTGATACAGCTTTATATTCTTTTTTAGCGCCGATATTGGCACCAATTTTTTTCCCGCACCATGAACCAGTGGTTCAGCTAATTTTAGCATATAGTATTTTGGCAACTTCGATAATTACTAAACCAATTGGGGCTATTATTTTTGGGGTAATAGCTTATAGGCGTGGCCCTATATTTGGTTTGTCTTACTCTTTAATTGGAGTAGCTATTACTACAGTATTATTAGGCTGTATACCTGATTATAAAACCATTGGGAATTTTGCCCCTGTTTTCTTGATAGTTGTTAGGGCGTTACGCGGGATATTTGCTAGCGGTGAGAGCACTATTGCCAAATTATATATAATTGAAAATAAAACGCAAAATGTTGCTTTAAAATCTTCTTGTTTTTACGAAAGCTCAGTAATAGTAGGTATTATTTTAGCATCGGTCGTTTCTACAGTAGTATACAGTAGTAAGTATATAAATGCTTGGCGTATTAGTTTTTTTGTTGGTGGTAGTGTAGGGTTAGTAGGTGTTGTTTTGCGGTATTTTTCTTGGGAATATAAAAAATTAGAATATAAAATATTTAACAAAACCAATTGGATTTTTTTATGGCAAAACAGATATAATATTTTAAAAATTGTAATAGTGGCAGGATTTACCCACATTACTTATAGTGTGGCATTTATATTTTTAAATAGTTTTGTACCATTAGTATCTTCTAATATTTCTTTAGCTAATATGTTGTATATGAATAATTATTTATTAATGTTAGATTTGTTGCTTGTTTTTTTTATTGGAGCTGTTGTTTTAAAGTATAAATTTAACCCTAATAAAGTCATGTTGTTTGCTAGTGTCGTATTAACTATTACTATTATCCCCATGTTTAATTTACTAGAAAATTCTACAATTTTAACAGCCATGCTAGTTAGATGCTGGGTGGTGTTTTGGGGGGTAGTGTTTGCTTGCCCATTAAACTTGTGGTACGAAAAAGTAGTAATTGATTTGCCAGAAAAATATTTGTTAGTGGGGGTGGGAAGTAGTATAGGTGGGGCAGGGATCGGTAAAACATTAACGGCAGTTTGTTTGTGGTTATGGCATAAAACTAATATGGCATTAGCTCCGGCAATTTATATTGCTAGTTTTATGTTGCTAACAGTAGCAGTAATCTTCGTTACTTTTGCGGATAAATCAATTTTTTGCTTTCGTAAAACTGCTAACCAAAGAAGCTCATAAATATATAATAAATACACTAAGAGTTTGATTTACCAAAAGTTTAATGTACAATTTTAAATCTTAAGTTTTAACTGTTGCTGGCGTAGCTCAGTTGGTAGAGCAGCTGATTTGTAATCAGCCGGTCGTGGGTTCAAATCCTGTCGCCAGCTTTATACTTTATATAAGAATTATTAATACTTTTCTTTAACAACAACACCAAATAGTTAGCAGTCTAAAAAGTTTTTTGGGGTTTACCATGATTAAAAACAGCTAAAATAATAAATATTCTTTAATTTTATAGATATAATTTAAATTAGATATAAAAATATACAATCCATAGACAGGAGTCCCAATGCCAAGGAAGGCAAGATTTTCTAAAGCTATAACTGCTTATTTGATTGGGCAACTGGCAGTTTTTAGTGTGGGGTGGGCCACCACAGATATTGATAGCACATACGTAGCTGATAGCTCATCTACAAGCATAACCAATGGGGCAGTGTTTAATCAATCTGGCGGGACATTACAAGTAGGTGATAGTAATGGTGTAGTTGGGACAGTAAGTAATTCTGGTAGTCTGGGGAGTGTTGCTGTCTCATCTAGTGGCACTACAGGTTCTTCTGCCGCTATCACTGTTAATTCAGGTAGCAGTATCACAACTGTTAATGGAAATAATGTTATAGATTTCAGCACTATTTCTCCAAGTAATGCTTGTGTATTAACAATAAATAATAGTGGCACTATAGCTAATCAAAATCCTGCTGGCACTAACAATTTTGTAGGTAATGCAATATCGGGAGATACTAGCGGGAAAACATCGTTGCAACTTACTAATGGTAATAATTCTTACATATATGGTGCTATTACTATGGGAAATAACGCTTCAAACTCAACAACCAACGCTAACTTAATCACGAATTCCGGAGAAATACAAGGCGCTATTAATTTAGGAAATGGCTTAACACCTAACACAATTACAAATTCAGGCTTTATAGATGGGAATATTACTACAGGAAATGGAGATATCTTAAATAACAATGGTGGTTATATACAAGGCAATATTAATCTTGGTGTCGGCGGTACTATAAATTTAACGAATACTAATGCTATAGAAGGGATTATAACTGGAGGAACAGGTGATACGACTAGTATTTTAAATGTAGGAGGTATAACGGGCTTAACAGCTAGATTTACAACGGGAGGCCTTATAAGCAATATTGGCAACATAAACGTAAATAGTGTTGGTACAACTTTTAATGTTAACTCTAATATATCAGGGATTAATACTTTAACGGCGGCTGCCGGGACTACTACAACAATTTCTGGTGCCGGCATAGAGGCGACTATAGGTACAGTCACTAATAGTGGAACTATAGTTTTAGGTAGCAGTAGTGATAGTAGTGGTACTACTGTTACAGGAAATTTTACCAACGGCGGGACTGTTAGCATACAGAATCCAAATACAACTATTGATGGGGTTTATAGGTCTAATACGGAGGGTTCAATACATATAGCAAATATAAATAATGGTGTTTCGGCGCAACTAACTATTGGTAGTTCAGGTAGAGTTGATCTTTCTAATAGTACTGTCCAAGTAGTTACTTCTGGTAATACGGTATTAACTAATGGGCAAATTTTAGATATTATAGTTGGCGGTAATACAGCTCCGAATCTTATGAACACAACAATAACAGGGTCGTCGCCAGCACTTAAATATTCTATAGCAGCTAATCAGAATAATGATGTTCAAGTTACGGTTGCTCGTTGTCCATTTTCTGATCCAGGTGTTCAAGCAATGGTTACTGTTATAGAGAATGGTATAGTTAGTAAAAAATTTTCTAATGATGCTATCACAACGTTTAATTTAATTGATCAAGAAACTACATTAAACGCTATGATTAAAGATTACAATCAACTTTATCCAGATGCTAATAGTCAACAAGGGTTACAAACTGTTAGTTTGAGGGTTGGATCTATGGCTACTGCAGCAACAGCTGAACGTGTAGAACAAGTTACTAGGATTGGTATTAGGGATGATATTAAAACTGGTTATACTGCAGGTGGTATGAAATATGATGGGCATTTGTGGATTAAAGGCATGGGTAGTAGAGTTTTACAACAGGAAAGTCAAGGATTTTTAGGGTATAAGGCGAATGTTAGTGGTTTTGCTTTTGGGGGTGATACGCAAATTGGTTATAATGGTTTGGTTGGCATTGGATTAAGTTATGTTAATACTAATTTAAAAACTAAAGATGTTCCGGCTAATACACTTAAAATCATGAGTTATCAAACAACTTTTTATAGTTCTTATGCTCCCAAAAGATATTATTTAGATGGGTTTTTATCGTTTGCTATAAACACATATAAAAATACTCGTAATATCGTTTTTGCTGATAGAGTTGCTGCCGGAACGTTTAGCAGTATTCAACCATCAGCTAAAATTGCTAGTGGTTATGTTTGCGCTATAGGCGATCTTAGTATAATCCCTAATATATATGCACAATATACTTTATTGCGTCAATCTAAATATAGCGAAAAAGGAGCGGGAGATATTGGTCTTTCTCAAATTTCTAGCACGGATCTACGGGATATTGAAGGTGGCTTAGGTATTAAATTTTCTTTTCTAAATAAGGAGCAGTATGAATTATTTAATCCAGAGTTCCACTTTATGGTATTGAAAAATTTTAGCATGAACGACCCAGAAATTACTTCCCAATTTATAGGTGGTGGTAGTAGTTTTGTTATAAAAGGTATTTCGCTTGCCAAAATTACTTATAATGCTGGATTTGGTATAATTTATGCTCTTGATGATAGGGTTACCTTTACTGCCAATTACAATTTGTATAAAAAATATCGATTTATTGAACATTCTGGAATGCTAGAAATTAAATTAGCAATCTAAGTTAATTTTAGATAAGTATTGTTTGAATCAAAAAGGTAGTATTTCCTTGACTTTATTGTCTTCATCATGAAAGAATACCGCGTTATGGCTTTTGGTTATTATAATAGTTATAAATTAAATTATATAACTTAGTTGTTTAGGGTATTTGTTGTTTAAATGGAGAGATTCCCGAGCGGCCAAAGGGAGCAGACTGTAAATCTGCCGGCTCTGCCTTCGTAGGTTCGAATCCTACTCTCTCCAAAAGAAGAAAATAAGTGGTAGTAGTGCGGGCGTAGTTCAATGGTAGAACTTCAGCCTTCCAAGCTGATAGCGTGGGTTCGATTCCCATCGCCCGCTCCAAAGATATATATTTGCCCACATAGCTCAGGGGCAGAGCACTTCCTTGGTAAGGAAGAGGTCACCGGTTCAATCCCGGTTGTGGGCTGTAAAAAGTTTATTTGGAGGAAATTTAATGTCATCTGGGGTAAAAACTAAATTTGAAAGAGATTTGCCACATATAAATGTTGGCACAATAGGCCATGTTGATCATGGTAAAACCACATTAACAGCAGCATTAACTAGTGTAA
>JBEKHL010000001.1:0-141073 GCA_050012295.1 Gammaproteobacteria bacterium | reverse complement strand
ATAACTTAAATAAAAACATAAAGGCCATCCACAGTGTATTAAAGAATAAGTTAAAATTATTGTTTTATTTATTTTTTCTTTAATAACAGGATTATTTTGTAATAAAGTTGTTGTAATATTATTTTTTTGTAAGTGATTTTTTATTCTAAATTGAGCATTAGCAAAATCCTTTGTTTCTTTTAAGGTTGTTCTGGCGACAATTCCTACAAGAGCAATACATCCACCAAACCAAAATCCTAAACGCCAATTAAAACCAAATGAAGTAACTAAAGAAGCTATTCCTAGAGCGGCAGTACAGCCAACACCAGCAAAAAAAGCCATCAAAGAAACAGCAGAATATTGTAGTGGCGGTTTAATACTTTCGGTAAGATAAATTTCAGCGCCTACTATTTCTCCCATAGAAGACATGCCTTGTCCTATTCTACACATAGTGATAATCCAAGTTGCTGCAATACCTATTTCACTATAGGATTTAAGGTTAGCAATAGTAACACACGATAATGCCATTATAGCGGTTGTTATAATTACTGGAGTTTTACGACCAAAATTATCCCCTATATACCCAAAAATAATAGCCCCTATTGGTCTACAGATATAGATAGAACAAAATACTAATGTTGATAATATGGTTGCTGATTTAGGATCTGTCTTGGGAAAAAACGTTTCGTTTAATAATGGTATCATATGAATGTATAACAACAAATCGAAATGTTCTAAAAAAGTACCGATAGATAAAAGTGCTATTGCTTCTTTTTGTTCTTTCTGCAAAGGTAGTATGTTGTTATAGTTGTTCGGCGGAACATTTAACATTGAATAAAATTACCTCCAAATTTCATAAAAACTTAAACAACTAAAAAATTGTATAAATCTATTCTAATTACATAATATAAAAATGTCTATCACTTTACGTGATGAATTTATTGTGATTATTAATATTTTCTTGACTATCAACAAATACTTTTGTTTAATTACACATAATAAATTTTTAGTAAAAAAAATGTTGAGTAACCGTGATTAATTATATTTATTTATTTGAAAATATATCTCAAGTCCCTAATTTTAGATCGAATACTTCTGTGGTAACGTGCTTTATAGAATATGAAGATACCATTTTAGTATTAAAAAGATCTAGCAAAGAAGATCAACCTTTTATTTGGGGAACTCCAGGTGGAGAAATAGATCCGAAACAAGATGTTAATGAAGAATCAGCATTAATTAGAGAAGTTTTTGAAGAAACTGGTATTAATGTTAATGTCGGAGAATTATGCTTTGTTGCAAAGCGTTATGCTCGTATTCCAGGATGTGATTATACGTTATATATTTACTATTTAAAAATAAATGAAAAACCAGAAATTATATTAAGCGAAGAGCATACTGAAGCTAAATGGGAGCATAAATCTACATTTAAGTCGTTAGATTTACTTAAAAGCCAAGATGAGGCATTTGACATTATTTTTGGTGAAAGAATTTGTAATATTTTACAGTTAAGGTATTTCGCATAATTTAAATTTTTATAGATATGAAGACTTTAAATTTAACTAGTAAATTAGAAAACTATAATAATGTAAGAGAAGCATTAAAGAAACAAGGGTACGTTTTAATAAAAAATTTTTTTACAAAAAGGGAAATATGTTTAATTACGAATCCTGTCATAAAAGTATTACAAGATGAAGGTTGGGGATATAAAAATGATAATCATATCATTCCAAGAGGACCTGTTAATAGAATAGGTTCTTTAAAATTTTTAGAATGTATTAAATTAATGATGCAAGAAGAACAATTGCATTTAATATCATTACAGGGTAAATTACCTATTTTAATGAAGGAACTGCTCGGCGAAGAAGTTTTTGCTCATCCGAAAAAAATGGTAAGAATTTGTTATCCATATAATATGAATCCTAATGATCTTGTGTTACCACACCAGGATCTTTTTTATATTAAAGGTGAAAAAGATACTTTGATTGCTTGGATTCCATTAGGAAATTATTTACCAAATTGTGGTGGCTTAGAGGTTGCTCATGGGAGCCATAAAATGGGTCTTTTGCCAGTTATTCCTAATAAAGAAGGACGTTTTAATTGTGCTGCTTCTAATATAGAGAAATATGAACTTGATTGGAGGGTTGCTCATTATGAAATTGGTGATTTATTAATTATGCATTCATTAACTGTACATGCTTCTGGTAAAAATTTGTCAAATCACTTTAGATTATCTTTAGATTGTAGATTTTCTTGCTTAAACGGTGCAATTAACGAGGAACAACTTTTACCACCATATTATCCAAAATTACCAAAATGGAGCGATATGTCTGGTCGTTGGAGTTTTAAATCATTTGTTATTCCATCTTCACTGCAAATTGAATCAAGCAGTAAGTCTTTAGAAGATATTATGATGAATAGTAGATTTTCTTTTAATTAGGGAAAAGAGTGCAGAAAATATTAGAGTTAGAAAAATTTTTTTTTTTAAAAAGTAAGTTATTAGTTGATGGGTGTGATGTTAGTGACCTTCTTATACTCCCAGATAATTTTCAAGAGAAAAAAATTCATCTTTACTCACATTCTACTTTCAAAAACAACAGACCTATTCCAGATGATATTATTTTAGGTGGTGATATAAGCGCTTGTATTTCTAGAATTCGTTTTAATCCACATTCAAAGCTAAAGATTATTTTAAAAAACGAAGATTATTTTTTATTAAATTCAGAAAATATGACACTTACTTCGGTTAAATTTATACCTAACGATATTTCAGGAAATATTAAATTAGATGATTTAAATTCAGTAAATTCTGTTTGTTCGTTTCTTGGTTCAGATTTATTGGGAATTGCTCCAAGCAATCATTGTTTTTATTACAGACAGAAAGATGAATGCAAATTTTGTGAAATTTGGCCAACATACAAAGAAGAAGTTGAATATTTAAAACCGTTAAAAGATCCTGAAATTATAAAAAAAGCTGTAAGTATTGTTTTGCAAAAAGACTCGAATATAAAGCATATAGCAGTTACATCTGGTAACATTAAGGACTATGATTTTACAGCTGAATATTTTTGTAAAATAGGTAACAATCTTCAAAACATTCCACTTTTTGATAAGCTACAAGATATACTAGGAACATTGATGCCACCTAATAATTTTAATCTTATTAAGAAGATCAAAGATTCTGGATTTAATAAAATATATTTTCCTTTAGAAGTTTTTGATAAAAATCTTTTCAAAATAATATGTCCAGGTAAATATAAATATGGATACGAAAAGATAATGGATGCCTTAGAGTTTTCTGTGGATATATTTGGTAAGGGTAATGTTTACACAAATTTTGTTTATGGGATTCAATCGTTAAATTCTAATCTAGATCCAAAGAGTTATGATCCTATAGCTGAAAACGAAAAATCTTTATTAGCTGTAGATCAGATGTTAGCAAAAAATATTATACCTGGGTTTACAATTTATCATTATTCTGGCCATAATAAAATTGGTAATATATCTTTGAGTGTAGATAACACTTTTGATTTTTTTAAGAAAACTGGTGAAAAAATTTTAAATGCCAATTTAATTTCAAGAGAAAAATTTTCCATAATTTTTAACCATTTATCTTTATCGAATACGCTTTATAACGAGAGTTTTATGCTTGCTAAATTTAAAACAGGGAAATAAATTATTATGAATAGTCATCAAGCTGTTCTTGCGATGGTATTATTTGTTTTTGGAATTTCTGCAAAATACGCAGACTTATATAATGAACATGGCCTTAAGGAAAGATTTAAAGGAATTTCGTATTTATTTGGGATTGTTTGGGGGCTATGTGGGGTTATTACTGTAATAATTTCTCCTTTTGCTGGGATAACATATATTGCTCATGTGTTATATTGGTTCCGTAGAGTTAAACTTGAATATCCTAATCATGCTGTTGCCGGTGTAATGATATTGTTAGGCGGTTATTACTTTCAGGGTGGTTTTTTATTTAAGCATCGTGACGAATTAATTATTTTGTATTTATCTTATTTGATTACCGGGTATCTTAATGTTTATTTAAAATATAATTATACAATTTTAAGAAAATTTTTACGATTAAGGCTTAGAATATATTTAATACCGGTTTGTTATGCTTGGTATCATAATGACTTAGATCCAATAATTGCAACTGTTTTTGGAATGCTAGGAACAGAATTAATTACTAATGTATACAAAAAATACTCTAATGATTGTTGTATAATAAATTAATTATTTCATGTTCCCCACGCATTAGGTCTAGTTTAAAACAATCATTTAGTTTTGACCATAAGTATTCATTATGTTCTTTATAATTTATAATTACATCATGTTTGTTAAATAATATTGTTTTAAAAACATATAAAATTGCATCTGTTTCTGGAACCCTAGTATAGATAGTATGTTTTAAATAAGTTTTAGTAGGCTCAAGATTTATTTTAGTTTCCTCAAAAACCTCTCTTTGTACAGCTTCAAAAGGCGTTTCTTTAGAGTTAAATTTACCACCAGGTACTCCCCATTTTTTATTGTTATTTTTTAAAAATAATATTTTATTTTCAAATTCAATAAAACATATTGAAACTTCTACCTTTGGATTGAAATTTGTAATGCAGGTCTTTGAAAGACTCATGGATATGTTTTTTGATGATATTAAATTCATAAATTACTAATATTTGCATATAAAATTTACTATTGTTAATCTATTTGTAATTATAAATCAAGACTAATGAAGGAATGGTATGCTAACTAATTATGAACATAAGCAAAGCTCAGCAGGAACATTTAGTTTGATTGACTCTAATGCGGTTTGGAAAGTGGATAACACTGGTAAGAATTTAGCTTTCAAGAAAGAAGATAAATCCTTAAAATTTTATCCATGTAGACGTTTAATAATTAATTTAATTGGCACTTCTGGATCAGGGAAGGGAACCCAAGGTCGCACATTAAGTCAGTATTATAGTATACCACATATTTCAGTTGGAGATCTTTTTAGAGATGAATTAAGAAGAAAAACAGAATTTTCTAAATTAATTTCTTTATTGACAGACAGTTATGCCATAGACGAAATATGTTTAGGCATTATTAGTAAAAGATTAGCCGCTAAAGATTGTGAAAATGGATTTATTTTGGATGGGTTTCCTAGGACTTTTGGGCAAGCATTGGTATTAATAAATTCTTTTATTAGACCAGATGATATTCATGTGCCTATATACATGGATTTAAATGAAGATATAATAAGAAAGAGATTGCAATATAGGTTTATTTGTCCTTTATGCGGGGATCAAGTGAGGGGGCATGATTCTTGTAATACAGGTTATTGCTTACAGCCTTCTTGTGAACTAGTACCTTTAGAACATCGTATAGAAGATATTGATGAATGTAAGTTGCAGAAGAAATTTTCTGTATTTAACGAAAATAAAAAAAATATTTTTGATGTCTTAGTAAATAGGGATAAAATTCATCACTTACAATTGAGTGGACATGAGCCTGTAGATGATGTGTCAAATAACATATTTTCTATTATAAATCAAACTTTTGATCAACTTTATACCATAAATATAATGCATGGACCAGTAAATAGACCCGTAATATAATTATTATTAATTGAGAGAAATTTTTTATGTTATCTGGGTTTTTACGGGCTTTATGGGGTGATTTATCGATACAAGAAGTTAAAAAAATTATTTTGCTTTCTTGTATAATTACTTTAATTTTAGGCAGCTATTGGATATTGAAGGTGTTAAAAAATCCAATATTTAACGATCTTGTCGGAATGAAATTTCAACCTTATGCTAAAATTATTTCTATTTTCATTGTTGCATTAGTTATCCTAATTTACAGTAAATTAGTTGATTTGTTTGATAAAAAAACTTTATTCAATATTATTTGTGGTTTTTATTCCGCTCTTTTTTTTTTCACCTGTTTTGCAACTAAAAATTCAGAATGTTTTTCTATAGATGATTCTTCTAAGTTCTACCATTTAGTTGTTTGGATCCCAGGAAAAATTATTGGCTGGATTTCTTATTTTGCTTTTGAAAGTTCTTCTTTACTCATGATCTTATTTTGGGCTTTTGTTGTTAGTATTACTAAGCCAGATTTTGCCAAAAAAGGGTATGCTATAATAGTTACTTGTGCTCAAATAGGTACAATATTAGGTACCGCTATAGTAACGTATGGTGTTAAAATTATTGGATCTTATCTATTGATAGGTTTGTGTGGTTTTTTAGTTCTTTTAGTTCCATTTCTTATTAGACTTTACATGTTGATTATTACTAAAAAAGAGCTAGCTTATATTAGTGTCGATGATAACAAGTCTAAAACTAGTTTTTTTGAGGGATTAAAACTAATTGTTACAAGGCCTTATGTTATTGGTATTTTGATAATTTCTACTATCTATGAAATTATTGGTACTGTTTTAGAATTTCAAATGAATATGATTGCTACAGAGGTATTGATTTCTAGAGATCTATTTGTTGCTTTTTCGGGAAAGTATGGTATGAGCATTAATAGTGTGGTGTTATTGTTTTCCTTACTGGGAACTAATTTTTTTATGAGACGATTTGGTCTAAAATTTTGCTTGATTTTTTACCCTGCTTCCGTAGGTACAGTATTGTTGGGATTATTAGGAGTTAATTTTATAGAAATTACTAAGACTCAGGTTATGTGGGTACTTTTTGTTACGGCAGTTGTTGTTAGGGGTTTAGGTTACGCATTAAACAATCCAACTAAAGAAGTAATGTATATTCCGACTACTAAAGATATACGATTTAAAGCTAAAGGGTGGATTGAATCTTTTGGATCAAGATGTTCAAAAGGCTCTGGATCTATAATTACTGCGGCATACACTAAAAATCTTTCTGATTTATTAATATTTGGTACTTTGATTTCCTTGGGAATAGTTGGTGTTTGGATTATTGTTGCTAATTTGCTTGGCAATAAATTTAATAAACTTCAAAAAGAAAATGCAATAATAGAATGATGTTGTAATTAATTTTAATTAATTTGATTTTTATGGATTGCTTTCATATTAATTAATAAATCCTCTAATTCTATACGATTAGAAAATTGTTCTAATAAGGTCACCATATCATTGACAGAAATATTTTTAAATTTATTAAATTTATAATTAAACTTTAAAATATGATCAGTAGAATTATTTATTTTTTGAAGTATTTGTTTTACTGGAACAAAATTATCTATACTTTGTTCTAAGCATATAGTAAAAATTTGCAAATGCCCTGCGCATGTATAATCTATAAGTAATTGGAAAAATTTTGATAGAGAAATAGGAGAATTATCAGCATAGGGTAATAATCTTGCTAAACTATTTAAAGTTACTAGTATTTGTTGTCTTTGCTGTAACCAAGGATTAATTAATTTTTCTATTGTGTTCATACTTATTTAATGTAGTTTACAAATCAAGGAACAACGTGTAGACAAACTAAATTTTCTTCTGTAAGCAATATCTGCATTATTTGTAAGAAAACACCTTGTCATATCTAAGTGCTTGTTTTTTATGAACATTTTGATTAAGTAATTTTAGTCTATAAAAGTTATATAAGTTGTATTTTGATAAAATACTGATATCCTAAGGATAATTGGTTAAATGGTAATAGGAAGTTGTATGCTAAGGATGGCAATTTAATTATTTTTAACTAATATTAAAGCCTTAAATAGTTCCCCCATCTCGTGAGGGGAAATTAAGGTGTTTATCTCTTGATTCAAGCTAATTTGTTGTATAGCGTTAGTGACCGTTATTTTATTTAGTTCTATTTGTAAATTATTTTGTATTAAAAAGTTGGCCATAGAAGAAAATTCTGCAATCTGTAAATTGTTTTTAACAGCATGTTCCATAACCAAAGAAAAATTTACATGAGTTGTAATATCTTGTAGCCCAGGTGAAAACAACGGATCATTGTGAGCATAATGCTTATAATGGCACATTAAAGTCCCTGAATTTCTTACTATATTATAATATTCTTGTTCTAAAAACCCGTAATCAAAAAATAATATTGCACCTCGCTGTAGAGTGTTTGCTAGCGATTTTATTAACCCGGGGATTAACAAACAAATTTCTGAACTATAGATATTATTAGTATAATTATTAGTATAATTATCAGTATAGATAGGTAGTTTAATTATTTCTTCGGCTAATTGTGGATTAGCAAGTTTTTCTTTAAAAACAAATTTATTCTTTTTTAAGGTAACTATTTTTTCAAAAATACTATTATTTTTAATTGTAAACAGAGAAACTGGTAAAGCATCTAATACTTCATTAGCTACAATAATTCCATTAAAATTGATTGGCAATTGTTCTAGCCAAAAAATTTTATTTTTATAAGTATAATTAGTATCGTTCAATAACAGTTTTTTTTGTCTGGTTTGTAATTCATAGCTTGGTTCTAAAATAAAATAGTTATTAAAAACAGATTGTTTATGTTGTTCATTAAGCTGTTTTATTAAATTATTAGCTAATTGTCCATCTCCAGCACCTAGTTCTAAAATATCCCCATTTGGTGTAGTTTTTAAAAGAGTAGAACATTGGTTAGCCACACAAGCAGCAAATAAAGTTCCCATCATTGGGGCGGTAATAAAATCACCATGTTTACCAAATTTGGTGCATCCAGCATGATAATAGCCTAAATTAGGGGCATAAAGTGCTGCTTGCATAAACTCTGCAAACGAAATTTCTCCGCCTGCTTGTTGAATTTTTTGCTTGATATAGTTATTTACTTTAATTCCATGTTGTTTGGCTTCTGGTGTAGGATCTCGCAATTTTTACCCCGACTTCTTTAGTGTTAGTTAAAGCAAATAATTTTTTAGCGCTAATTTCTAAGCCTATTATGCTGGATTGATACTTAGATATGATTAATTGTTCTATTCCAATTATCAGGGATTCTAATAATTTAAAATTAGTGTTGTTACAAAATTCAATAATATTATTGACTATAAGTGAATAGTCAATGGTTAAGGATAATTCATCTTGTTCAGCGGCCTTTAAAAAGTTGGTAATTATAGATAAATTTAAAGTTATGGGTTGTTTTATTGTTCTTTCCCAGGCATTATTACCTATGGTGATATTTACTATTAAATCGTTAATAAAAACTGTATCCATTATATGACTCCATTAGCATTTACTTTAATAATCTGTGCATACTTAATTGGTTCTGTATCTAGCGCTATTTTATTATGCCGACTATTTAGATTACCAGATCCTAGGGAACAAGGCTCCAAAAATCCAGGAACAACTAATGTGTTGCGTATAGCTGGCAAGAATCTTGCTGTTTTGGTTCTATTTTTAGATGTTTTAAAAGGATTTTTTACAGTATGGACAGTACAATTATTATCTATGCCTAGCTGGGCTATTTCAATAGCTGCTTTGGCTGGTTTTTTAGGCCAGTTATTCCCAATATTTTTTAAGTTTCGTGGCGGTAAAGGAATAGCAATTACATTAGGTATTATTGCAGCATTTTATTGGCAATTATCGTTATTACTACTTTTAACTTGGGTTTTAGTATTTTTGATATTTAGAATTTCATCATTAGCGGCCATAAGTGCAACTATAGTTGCTATAATTTCGACTTTTTGGCTACCTAACAGAGATTTTGCTGTTTGTATTATGATTATTAGCTTATTAATTTTGTTTAGACATAAACAAAATATTAAAAATTTATTCAATAAAACTGAATGCAAAATTAAAATATACTAAAATCTTAATTAAATTTTAGACGTTTTAGTAGAATAATCATATTAGATATTTTTATAGTTGTTAGTTTTTTATAAATTACTGCACCACCGAATAGTAAAATCATAGTAAAAATTATTAAGCTCCAATTAGCTAATGATAACCCTAAAATTTTAAGATGAATCTGAGAACATTCTAGTGTTCCTTTAAGAGCCATGCTAAATATCATAAAAATAGGATGCTGCATTATTAACTGTTCTAAGCCAGCGCTACAACTATAAATATTTTGGTGAAGATTATTTTTTGCAAATGATTGTAACCAAGATTGTCTACCAGCTATTAAAATACCGATAACGCTACAGATTAGAACGTTAGCTACAAAGAATCCAACTAAAATGTTAGTTATTAATGTAGTAAAGAAATTTTTTAAAAATAAATTGGTAATAATAAGCTCTAGTAAAAAACCAGCGATACAAATTCCAAAAATCCAAATAAATAGTATTCTTTGCATAGTACAAAGAATACAAGGATCTATTATTAAGATATTTTCAGTAAAATAAGAACCAATTAATACAAAAACACAACACAGTGCAACAATTATAAAAAAGTATTGCACTGTGAGTAATTTATTTAAATAATTTTTAAAATACAAATTGTAACCTAGCTCCAACACTATCAAAGTTTAACTTTGCTAAAGTACCATTTCTTTTAAGGTGATGTTTCAAGTATTCACCAGTAACAGCAATATTTTTGTTGGCGTACCAAGTGACTGCTGCTCCAATACTATGATCTGTGCCACCAACTATATCCTTATCGTTAAGGTTTAAAAAACTATAACGGCCAGATACTTCCCAGGCGCCACTTTCCTTATTAGGAATTACTTGTCCTAAAATACCAAGGCATTCTTTAAAGATCCGTGATTCCCCTGTTAATACATAGTTAATATTAGCATAGTATCCTTTAAAGGTTAAATTTTGGCCTGGTTGATTTGGATTATTATAACTTAGTTGACTTTTGTCGCGCTTAACTTTAGTAAGTAAGCCTTCAGCTTGACCACTTAATGGGCCATCTTGTCCCAATAATTCTAAGCCTATAGTGTAGTGATTTTTAGCCTTAATTTTTTTATTATTAATAGTGGTGTTAAGCAGCATATCAGTAGAGTGACGAGAGTTAGCTTCTGGGCTAGTAGAAAATTCTATACCCATATGCCCATCATCTTTAATATGACCAGAAAAACCTAATTGTAAAAATTTATGATCGCCAAAAAAATGTGCTTTGGTTAACCTAGTATTTAGTTGTAATCGATCAGAATGTTTTACTTCTTTACCGTTTTCATCTTTAGTTTTATCGGTTGGTTTTGGTTGAGTTAGAGTTACACTAATAGAGTAATCTTTTTGCCATTTACTGACGCTAATCCCTAAACCAGGATCCGGACTAAAAGCAGTAGTTGCTATGCTTCTTTCTAAGAAAGGGGTCCATTTACTACTGCTAGTACTTTCTAGACAAAAGCTAGGGTTTACTTTACCAACAGAAACATTAAAATTTTCTCCTAACCATTTAAATCCACTATAGGTTATATAAGCATCGTTAACTTCTACCTTAGAATGATGAGCTTTAAAACCAACACCAGTAGTAAAAGATAAATCTTTACCAAGGCCACCAGAAAGATCTACATCAAATTTTTTAATATAAGCGCCGCTATGTAGATTTCCTTGTTTTTTCCCAAAAAAAAGTCGCTCATCTAGCATTAATGCTCCATTGACTTTAAACCAATACGGATCATCTTGAGAGCCAAATTGTAAACCATCTTTATAATTAGTGTTAGCGTGGACTGAAAATGAAGAAATAATCCCCAAACCTAAACTTAGCATAGTAATACATTTTTTCATGTTACTCCCCTTGTTAAAAATCTAAATTTTAAACTTACCAATAAATACTGAATTTGTTGGGCCTCTAATAATTAAACAATCATTTTCTAATTTAACATGTAGAGTTCCTAATTTAAACAAAATTTTAGCACGATTAGCTATCAATTTTAAATGTTTTGCTACTAAAAATGCAGCTACGGTATTACTTCCACAAGATAAAGTTTCACCAACGCCACGTTCGAACACGCGTAATCTAATGCTGTTAGCATCAATAACTCTAATAAAACCAATGTTTATTCCAGAAGAAAACATATCTTGATTATTAATATCTTCTGCTAATAAACAGTATTTTGGGTGTTCTATTTCTGGGTATTCTGTTGATATTTCGTTAGGTAATAAAACAATAGCATGTGGATTACCAATAGATAAACTATGTATTTTACAATCAATATTACTGTTTTTTAGCTTTAATAAATAGCTATTTATAGCAGGATTAATTATTCCTAAATTAGCTGAAATTAACAGGTTGTTTTCTACAGAGAAAGTTACTCTGCCGGCCATACAATCTGCAACAATCGTTTGTTTATTTACTAATCCTGAATCTAAAGCAAATCTAGCTGTACATCTAGCGCCGTTTAAGCATTGTTCAGCAATTTTACCATTAGCGTTATATATTTTATAATAATAATCTGCCGTTGGTTCTTTGGGTGGCTCTAACAAGATAATTTGATCGCAACCGATCCCGGTATTACGGTTAGCAATTTTTTTAATATAGGCGCTATGTAGTTTAATTTTTTGAGTAATAGCATCTATCATTATAAAATCGTTACCCAAGACGTGCATTTTAGTAAAATTAACTAGCATGTAGCTCTCATTATCTTATTTTTAAAAAAATTATGGTAAGTATAAAGGTCCGCTCTGTCCACAAGAAATTAATAAAATACTTAAAAAGATTGTCAACCAGATAATTTTATTGTAAATAACAGTCATATTTTCATCTTAAAATACTCAAATTTTAAATGCAATGTGTTTTATACACATTGATGTTTGGTATTTAATCAACTAATATTAATTAGACTACTTAATCATCTTAATTAATAATCTTAATTTTTTTTATGCATAAACCTAAAAAAAATATTGACAATAGGTCAATACAAGCTCAATTAAGCTCAAGCCAATTAAATAAAGAATTAGCTTTAACTAAACTTATATTTCAAACAATGAGTTTAGGCATTTTAGTTGTAGATAAAAACCAAGAAAACGTGTTGTTATATAATGAATCATTTGTTGAATCGTGGGAGCTTCCCCTTAATATCTTAGAGCAAGGCAGCGCAGTGGAAGTTTTTAAACATATGCAAATTAAGGCAAACACTTCATTAACATTTTCGCCAAACATTCAACAAGAAGCAGCAAGTGAAATTAGACTACATAACGAAACTTATCTTGAACAATATATAATGGTTAAAAATATTGAAGCAGGAGTTACAGGTATTGTATATAGTTTTAGAAATATTACTTTAAGGAAACAATTAGAAAACCAATTAGAACAACAAGCAATGTTTGACTCATTAACTGGGCTGCCAAATAGGCATTTATTAATAGATCAGTTACAGAAAGAGATTGCTTATGCAAAACGTAATAATAACTATATTGCAGTATTTTTTATTGATTTAGATTCGTTTAAAGCTATTAACGATACTTTTGGTCATAATGTTGGTGATCAATTACTAAAAACTTTTGGACAACGATTAAAAAAATATGTGAGAGAAGAAGACATCGTTGCTAGATTAAGTGGGGATGAATTTGTAGTAACAATGACATCTAACAATATTGGATTAGAATACTTTAATAAAATAATTGATAGATTTTTTAAATATATTGTTCAACCATATAATTTTGTTGAACAAGAACTTATAGTTACTGCTAGTATTGGGATCAGTTTTTATCCACAAGATGGTGCCGATGCAGTTACTCTTATTAAAAATGCTGATGCAGCTATGTATCATGCTAAAGAAAAAGGAAAAAACACTTTTAGAATTTATAATGAGGAGATGTCTACGCAACTATTAATGCGGTTGCAGCTAGAACATGATTTACATATTGCTATACAAAAAAAAGAACTGTTTTTGCATTATCAACCAGTTATTGATTTAAATACTAACCAAATTAAAAGTGTGGAGGTGTTAATACGTTGGCAACATCCACAATTAGGTATGGTACCGCCAAGTACTTTAATCCCCATCGCCGAATCTAGTGGTACAATATTTTCTATAGGGTTGTGGGTATTAAAAACTGCTTGTGCTCAATTAAAATTTTGGCATGATAGTAATTTACCTCGTATTAAAATATCAGTAAATATCTCCGAATGTCAGCTAAAACAAGAAGATATGACAAAAATTATCAAACAAGTATTAGAAGAAACTCAACTTGATGCAAAATATTTAGAAATTGAAATATCCGAAAAAATATTTTTAATTAACGGAAATACTATGGTGCCTAAGTTATGCGAACTAAAACAGTTAGGAATTGGTATTACCCTTGATGAATTTGGTACCTGCTATTCAAAGTTTGCTGCTGTTAAACAATTTCCTGTTGACTGTATTAAGATTAAT
Source organism: Gammaproteobacteria bacterium (assembly GCA_050012295.1). Taxonomy (GTDB): domain Bacteria; phylum Pseudomonadota; class Gammaproteobacteria; order UBA6186; family Azoamicaceae; genus UBA6186. The sequence goes on along the minus strand of JBEKHL010000001.1, from coordinate 126,923 downwards.
CGAACCCTAATTAATAGTTTTACCGAACATCCTGAACTTGGAGCAATTATTCAATCTATAGCCACTGTTGCAGAAGGGTTAAAGTTACATGTGGTTGCAGAAGGTATAGAAACTAAAGAACAACTAGCGGCTGTAAATGCAATATTTACTGATGCAGCTCAAGGGTTTCTTTTTGGAAAGCCAGCAACAGCAGATGAAACTACTAAGTTATTAAAAAACTATATTGAAAAATAAAACTAGAATTCATTTTTATAAAGTATATAATACCGGTGTTTTAATTTTAGATATGGGTAATTTATGTTTCATAAAACTCAAAGTGAAGATAGCGATTCTGGTTGGGTGGCTCTTTCTCCGGTAACTGTTGCGAGTAGTAGCGATTGTGAATATCCCTCTAGAGGAGGGTTTGAAAAATTGCTGGAAGAAGATTTTGATACATTGTCCCATAAACAACATAGAATATTAGTTGTTGTTGTACAACAATTAATAAAATTACCAGAAAAAGATCTATATACACAAGGGTTTTTAAAGTTGTTATCCTTAAAAAAACAGCTTAATTTTTTAAGATTATTAAGTTTAGGAAAACATTTTAACATCTTAATAAGTTTTTTAAATATTATCGAAGAAAATAATTACTGGACACATTCAGAAGAATCTGCAGTACTTTCGTTTTTGGTGCAAGAATTAAAATCAAAACTATCTATAGAAGAATTGCCCAAAGAAGTATTGTTACGTATTTATTCTCTTAAAAGACAACTAGATTTTTTTAAGATATTAAATTTAGAACAACAATTTGAAATTTTACGTTTGTTAAATCTAGAAAATTTATCTAGAGGAATAGAATGTTTAAAAGAGCTTTACGGTATTGATCAACCATCAAAACGACAAATAAACATTCAAATTTTTGTCAAAATTTTAACTACGTTGCCGCAATCAGATTGTACTCATGTTACTTACATGGACCAAGTACGATTAAAGTTTAATTTTTTAGAACAATTTAACAAAAGATATTTACAAAATATTATAAAAATATCTGACGATCTTATTGAAGTTTTACATGCATTACCTAAAGATTGTTGGAAAAATTTTTTAGTTAAATTTGATCTAAAATTTTTACAAAAAAAAATAAATAATTTTAATAATGCGGTTTTTATATTAGGGGTGTTAAAAGAACTTGAAAGGCCCAGGGAAGTTAGTAAAATTAAAAATCTTAAAAAATTTCTTGAAAAAATAACCACAAAACATACGGTATCAACAGCTGGGGATAAATTAAAAAAATATATCGTAGAATCTTCTTCCTCATCAAATGTAGAACCACCTTCATTAGAACCATCTGATAGCCGCTCTAGGTTAATGTTTATACGAAGGTTAAGCTCTGCTAATGATAGAGCAGGCTATACGGAAAGAGCAGCAACTAGTAGTAATGGTGGTCTGTTAAGAAGATTCGCATCTATGGTATTAAGTAAAATACGTAGAACAAGAGAAATACCTAACACCAATACCAGCATGGATCACCATGTTGCCGATTTAACAGCGGTTGAAGCAGAAGCCGTTAGCGCCTCTTCTTCAACCCCACTTAGTAGACAGGAAAAAAAACCTAGATTAGTTTGATAAAAAGTTATTAAAAAACTAAATCTAACATTAGATTATTAAATCTTTTAGCAAACATAGCGGGATCTTCTAACTGGCCACCCTCTATTAAAATTGCTTGATCTAATAAAACAAAACATAAATCAGTAAATTTTTTAGGATTTTTAGATTTTAAATTGCATAAATTAGTAATGGTAGTATGTTTTGGGTTAATTTCTAAAATTGGCTTAGTTTTAGGAACTACTTGTCCAGCAGCTCTCAAGATCCGTTCCATTTGAGGAGTTACGTCATTTTGATCTGTAACTATACATGCTGGAGAATCTGTTAGTCGTACCGTAATACGCACATCTTTAACATGTTCGCCTAATTCTTTTTTGAGATCAGCAATTAGATCTTTAAATTCTTCGGATAATTGTTGTTGGTTTTTTTGAGACTGTTCGTCTTCTAATTTTCCAAGTTCTAGATCCCCCTTAGCAATAGATTTAAATTTTTTACCATTATATTCTGTTAAATGGCTCATCATCCATTCGTCAATTCTATCGCTTAACAATAATACTTCTATATCTTTTTTTCTAAAAATTTCTAAATGTGGACTAGCTTTAACAGTATTAAAACTATCAGCGGTTACATAATAAATATTTTCTTGTTCTGGTTTAAGACGCTCGATATAATTATCTAGAGAAACATCTTGTTGAGTATTATCTAAATAAGTAGAACTAAATCTTAATAGCTTAGCAATTTTTTCACGATTACTAAAATCTTCAGCTGGACCTTCCTTTAAAACTTGCCCAAATTCTTTCCAAAATACTAAATATTTAGTTGAGTCTTTTTCTGCCATGCTTTCTAACATTTCTAATACTCGTTTTACTACACCGCTGCGAATAGAAGCCGTAACGTCGCTGTGTTGTAAAATTTCTCTAGAAACGTTTAATGGTAAATCATTAGAATCGACAATTCCCCTCACGAAACGTAGATATAGTGGTAAAAATTGTTCCGCATCATCCATAATAAATACTCGTTTTACGTATAATTTTAATCCCTTAGGCTTTGCAACATGATATAAATCAAAAGGCGCTCTTTTAGGAATGTATAATAAAGTTATATACTCTAATTTACCTTCTACTTTATTGTGAGTCCAAGTTAGTGGTTCTTCGAAGTCATGAGCGATATGTTTATATAACTCAATGTATTGGTCGTCTTTAATGTTTTGTTTAGGTAAAGCCCATACAGCTATCGCTCTGTTTATTACCTCTTCTTCCGGAACTTCTATAATTGTGCTATCTTTTTCTTTGTCTGTTTCTTCAGTATTGTTTTCTTTTGCCATCACAATAGGTAGACTAATATGATCAGAATATTTGGTAATAACATGTCTAACATGCCAACTATTTAAGAATTGTTCTTCGTTTGGTTTTAAGTGCAATACTACTTCGGTACCTCGAGTTGTTTTGCTTATATTTTCGATTTCATATTCCCCGTTACCGGTAGATTTCCATCTAACGCCATTTTCAACGTTGTCATTAGCATGTCTACTGGTGACTTCAACTTCATCGGCAACTATAAATGCAGAGTAAAATCCCACCCCGAATTGACCAATTAGTTGAGAGTCTTTAGCTCGGTCTCCAGTAAGTTTAGATAAAAACTCTTTAGTACCAGATTTTGCGATGGTTCCTAAGTTTTTAATAACCTCGTCCATGTTCATGCCAATTCCGTTATCACGAATAGTTATAGTACGAGCATCTTTATTGAGTTCCACCCATACTTTTAGATCTGAATCGTTTTCGTAAACAGTAGGGTTAGCTAGTGCTTCAAATCGTAATTTGTCAGCAGCATCTGAGGCATTAGAAATTAATTCTCGTAAGAAAATTTCTTTATTGCTATACAGGCTGTTGATCATTAAATGTAATAATTGAGTTACTTCTGCTTGAAAGCTTAAAGTTTGTTTGTTATTGGTTGCTGTTGACATATTATTTATACTCCTTAATAAATTAATTCTCTATCGGATAATGCCCTGGCTAAAGTACCACTATCTGTGGTTTCTAATTCGCCACCAAGAGGTACACCTTGAGCAATTCTACTAGTTTTTATACCATATTCTTTAGTAACCTCAGCGAAATAAAACGCTGTAGTCTCTCCTTCTACGGTTAAATTAGTAGCCATAATAACTTCTTTTATATTACCTTTTTGTAATAAATTACGATATTCTACTACACCTAAATCTTCTGGGCCAATACCATCTAATGGTGATAATCTACCTAATAACACAAAATATAGGCCATAGTATTCTTTTGTTTGTTCTATAGCTAAAATGTCGGCCGGACTTTCTACTATACATAATAATTGGCTATCTCTAGATAGATTATTACAAATTGTACAAATTGGTTTTTCTGATAAAGTACGACAATTCTGACATTTGCCTATTTGTTGTAAAGCTTTCTTTATGGCAGTTGATAAGTTATTACCGCCCTCTCTATCTGTTTGTAGAATATAAAACGCCATACGTTGAGCAGTTTTAGGTCCCACTCCGGGCAAGCATCGAAATGCCATAATTAAATCATCAATTAAAGGGCTAAAAATCATTATGTTATTCTACTAATTCTATTTGACCATCAAAAGAAGTTATTAATTGTTGTAAATCTTGATCGTTATTAATAAAATTTTGTAGTTCAAGTTGTTTTTGAAATCTAACAGTTGCTTTAGTTAAAGCTTGGTTTTCTTGAAAATTTTGTAATTCCACTTTTAAACTAATATCTTTAGCAAAATGTTTATTAAAAGCGCTTTGCAAATTTTCTATATTATATTTAGTTATTAAAAGTTTTTTATTTTCATCAATGATAAGTTTAATTTTAGTATCAGTAATCGATTCAAACACAGCGTTTTCAGCTAATTCTTTAGTTAAACCAGAAATATTTAATTGGTTAATAATTTCATAAAAATTTAATTGAGATTTATTTTCTGTAGTTTTAGGATCTTTAATAACTAGATTTTGATCTTTAGTAATTGTAACAGGCACAGTTAAATCTTTAGCTTCTATTGGCTTAGTAGTTACAGGTACAAAGGCTGCCATTCTTAGCATAATCATTTCAAACCACACTTTAGGATCTGGAGTAAATGCTAAATTTTTAAAACCATTAATAGCGATGTCGTAATATAATTGAATTTCTTCTTTAGTGGTTATATTAGCTAAATTTAATAACAAATCTTTATGTAAAATAGTTTCTTCTTGTAACAAAGCATTTGGGGCGATCTGTAAAATAGTAATATTTTTTAGCATAACTAGGATTTCTTGCAATATTATAGTTAAATCCAAATTGGCTTCAGCAAAATTATTTATTATAACTAAAATTAGTGCAAGATCTGATTTTAAAACCGCAGTTAATAAATTAATTAACTGTAATGAATCAGGGATCCCTAATGTTGAACAGACTTCTAATTTTGTTATTTTTTCAGTATGCTCACTAAAAGCCAATACTTGTTCTAATAAACTTAACGCATCTCGCATACTACCATTAGCAGCTAGTGCTATCTGTAAAATAGCGTCTTGTTCAAATAGTTTGTTTTCCATAGTTAAAATATGCTCAAGTTGTTTAGTAATTGCCGCACTAGAAAACATTTTTAATTTAAATTGTAAGCATCTAGATAATACTGTTATTGGTAATTTTTGTGGATCAGTAGTTGCTAATAGAAATTTAACATGAGTTGGAGGTTCTTCTAAACTTTTTAATAAGGCATTAAAACTATGAGTAGATAGCATATGTACTTCATCGATTATGTATATTTTAAATCTAGCGGCACTTGGTGCATATGCCAAGTTATCTAGTATTAACCTAGTATCTTCGACTTTAGTTTTAGAAGCTGCATCTATTTCTATAACATCTACGCAATTACCGTCGGTAACAGCTTTACAAAAAAAGCAATTATTACAAGGTTGCGAAGATATGCCTTGTTCGCAAATTAAAGCCTTAGCTAAAATTCTAGCAATAGTAGTTTTACCAACCCCTCTAGTACCAGTAAATAAATAAGCATGATGTAGTTTTTGGCTGTCTAAAGAATTTTGTAGTACTTGAATAGTGGGGATTTGGACAGCAACTGCAGTAAAATCTTGTGGGCGCCATTTTCTAGCTAAAACTTGATAGGACATATCTCTCTACATAAAGGCACCCAAAGACAAAACTTCGCACACGCTAAGTTGCTACCGTTGCTCCCTTCCGGGCCTCACGGGGTTTACAACATCCTGTTGCCAAGCAGCCAATGGGTTGCCAAATAATTATTACTATATCCTAATGATTTTTAAAAGTGAAACTGTTTATTACTTTTTTGTTGTTGTTCTAGCTTTTAGGAATTAACAACTTTTTTATAGGCGCAATCCCACCAATCCCGTATGGAATTGTGTGATGACATATGGGTTCTGCATTTGGATTTCTTAATGAAAATAAACAGATTTTTTCTGAGTTTGGCCTGTCATTATCAGTTGTAATAATAGCTTGTTGTTCATCAGGAGTAACATATAATGCTTCTATTTTATCTCCATCAACATACTTTATACATTGATCTACCGTATAGATGAAGCTGTATGCATTATCCTGGGTAGCTGGGATCCCTTCTGATCCTTCTGTGTCTATTGTTGCAACAAAGTAAGATTGTCCTGTTTTTTCTCCAATAGTGCGATCTGAAATGGCTCTATTTAGCTTATTAGCTATGGCAAATGGGTCGGATGGTGAAGTTTCTTTAAAACTGCCAATTTCTCCAGTTTCAATATCGAATGGTGCACAACGACTCCATGGCTCTTCTCCAGGATTAATACCACCTCGATGATCATAACAAATGACATTATTTAGTACATCACCTTTTGTTCTTTTTATTCCCACGCTTTCAATATTAAAAAATCTGTCTTTTGGCACAGGAAGTTGGAGGGTTCGTAGTGTTTCTGTTGCATACCCATTTGCTCGATGAATAAGTCTTACGTGAAAACATTTTCCGCTGCTTTCACAGGCTAAATATTCATTTCCATGCAGCCATGTTACAGATTCTAAATCTTTTGATTTCATTAATGGATCAGTATCTGGTAATAAAATTGGATCATATATACCACTTGAAATGTCCACTACCCCTAGTCTGGGAAGCGTGTGGCCTGCCTTTATATCATCTTTAGGTTTATTATCGTGGCAAACCAAATATAAGTTATCATATTGAATTGGTGATGTTTGTGCTTTGTTAACTTCTACAAAATCTAATGATAATAATGCTCTTAGGTTAAATTTCATTTTAGTTCTCACTGTAAATTAGTTCCCAAACTAAACATAGCACAACTAAAGTACCAGGTCAAAAAAGTACTAGGCCAAAAAAATGGTGTAATTGTTAAAAATTGTAATATTAAAAATGTATGACTAACAGATATTTGACTATTTCCGTTTGTCATGATAAACAGAAACAATGATTCCAATTATCATCAAAATAAATAAAGGTGAACTACAATGATTTATCAACGATTGCTTAATATGAATTCGCTTTTACAAAAAAAAAGTTTTTTTTTGTTTGGTCCTAGAAGTACCGGAAAAACTACCCTTATTCACCAACAATTTCCTAACGCTATTTTTTATGATTTGCTAGATGCGGATATATACACCGAATTACTTAGAAGGCCAAAGCTAATTGAAGAAAAATTAGTTTTAACTTCTGAAACAACACCAATTATTATAATAGATGAAATCCAAAAACTACCAAAACTTTTAGACGAAGTACATCGTTTAATTGAAAAATATAAAATATCTTTTCTTTTAACTGGTAGTAGCGCAAGAAAACTTAAACGAGGAGCAGCTAATTTATTAGGCGGAAGAGCATGGGAAGCTCATCTTTATGGGCTAACTTCTAAAGAAATAATAAATTTTGATTTGATTAAGTACTTAAATAGAGGGGGATTACCCCACATATTTTTGTCAGAAGATTATTATGAAGAATTAAATAATTATATTAATTTGTATATACGAGAAGAAGTTGTTGCGGAAGCTCTTGTGCGTAAATTAGATTATTTTATTCGTTTTTTAGATATTATAGGCTTACAAAATGGGGAAGAACTGCATTTTCAATCCATTTCTAGTGATGCTGGTGTTCCAGTAAAAACAATTCAAAATTATATTCAAATTCTAGAAGATACTTTAATTGGTTTTCAGCTGCCAGCTTATTTACAAACTAAAAAACGAAAAGCGATTACGCGCTCAAAATTTTATTTTTTTGATATTGGTATAGTAAATACTCTTGCCAAACGAACTGAAATTTTGTCTGGTAGTGAATTATTTGGTAAAGTTTTTGAACATTTTCTTGTCTTAGAAATAAGAGCCTATTTAAATTATCGAAGAAAAAACATAACGATATCATATTGGCGTAGCACCTCTCAATTTGAAGTTGATTGTATTATTGGTAATAATTTAGCATGTGAATTTAAATCAACTACTTTAGTTACAGAAAAACATCTAAAAGGATTAAAAGCTCTTCGGGAAGAACAAAATATTCAAAAATTTTGTATTGTATCTCAAGATTCAGAAATGCGTATTATAGATGGGATCCAAGTTTATCCATGGAAAAACTTTTTAAATTTACTTTGGTTAGATCAGTTAATTTAAAAACTAAAAGTGTTGCTTGTTAACAGTATATGAAGTTGGTATAATTTTTTAATATATTCAATATAAATTATAATTATGGCAAATTTATCGATAAAAAAAGCTATATTTCCAGTGGCAGGCATAGGTAGTAGGTTTTTACCAGCTACCAAAGCTACTCCTAAAGAGATGCTGCCTATAGTTGACAAGCCATTAATTCAATATGCTGTAGAAGAAGCAGTTAATGCAGGGATAACCGAATTAATATTTGTAACTAATTACAATAAACGTACTATAGAAGATCATTTTGACAGAAATATAGAATTAGAAAGAAGTTTGGAACAAGCTGGTAAACTTGAAGTATTAGCTACAGTAAAACAAATTATTCCTCCCAATGTAACATTTATTTATATTAGACAAATGCAACCATTTGGTTTGGGGCATGCAGTTTGGTGTGCTAAAAATGTTATTGGTAACGAGCCATTTGCGGTATTGTTGGCTGACGATTTAATAACAACTACTAACCAAAATTCTTGTTTAAAACAAATGGTAGAAAAATATAATCAAGTAAAATCTAGTATTATTGCAGTAGAGCATTGTGAGCCAGAACTAGTTTTTAATTATGGTATCGTTGGAGTAGACCAAAAATTTAACAATTTTGGTAAAATTAATAATATTGTTGAAAAACCTAAACCTAAAGATGCGCTATCTAATTTAGCAGTAATTGGGAGATATATTTTGTCTGCCAATATATTTAATTATTTAGATGATGCACACAAACAGTTTAATAATACTATTGGTACTGGTTTTGAAATGCAATTAACCCCAGCTATTTCTTCTTTGTTGAGCATAGAAGACGTGTATGCTCTCGATTTCGATGGAGTTAGGTATGATTGTGGGCAAAAATTAGGGTATCTACAGGCAACTGTTGCTATGGCATTAAAACATCCAATTATTAAACAAGATTTTAAGAAATTTTTAACTTCCATATTGTAAATACAATATTTATTGTATTGCCATCCCAACAACTGAACCTTTTACTATTATCAAGAGTCATTATTCTAGTAAGTAAATAAATTTTAAAGATTATAGCAATTACACATGTTGTAATTGTGAGGATTAGGATATGAGTGGTGATAATGGCGATACAGATCTACCTGGCAAAAAAAGAAAAAGAGAAATAGAAAAAAACTTTAAAAAGTGGCCAACAAAAACTCAAGAAGATATACCAATCAGCAAAAAACAAAAAAAAATAACTAATCCTGCTGAAGATAGCGAGATAGATGAAGATGATGAGTTCCTGGAAGAAAAAGTCTTTAGATTTAAGGCAGCCCCAGAAAAAGCAGAAAGTAGACAACATAAATCCCCACGTAAAGAAGTTAAATCAATTCATGATGAAGATTCAAAAAAAGAACATCATCAACAAAAAGAAATAAGAAAAAATAAAAGAAAACAGTTGGTTGACGACAGCCGTAAGTCCCTCCCAGAATCGTTAACGAATAGTTTGCATGAATTGAATCGCTATGCACAAACTATTCCTGAACTAGTAGAAGAAAAACTAGCAGAAAAATACAAACAAACATGGGAAGATTTTTGGAATAAATTTTGGGATGTTAAAAATCAATTGAAAGGCCGTACAGGCTATACAGATTACTCACAGATAGAATTACAATTAGAGCAATATAGATCTCTATTGAGAGATTATATAATTGAATATGTTAAATATAATAACAAGCATCCTTTTACTTTTAAGCTAGAAAAAAACGACGATAAAGATGATTATTATGGACATAAAGTAGGTGAGGGAGCCAATTGGTTATTTGCTGGCACTAGATCTGGAGAAAAGTGGTGGTTTATTAAGCTAGACAATGAGTTAAAACGAGAAGATGCGATTATTTTGCTTTTGAGCCATATTACGTTATGTTGGAAGGAGTATGAAAAATTTATTACTGATTGGCATCTTAGAAGCGTTGGGATCTTAAACAAAAATATTGCTGATTTAACTGAAAGCGAGAAAATATTATGTGCTGCTAAAATGATCGAAGATGGAACGTGGAGTGAAGATGAAAAAAGAGAAACTGATATAATTATATCAGCGTTTTTGGAGCAAGCGCAACCAGATGAATTGGAAGAGTTGTCGAAAAAATTTCTAGAAAATTTAAAATTAAGTAATGATGAAAATGCCTTAAAGAAAAATGTTGTTGGTAAAATACCAAAAGCATTACGTAAAGAACAAGAACGTCGAATACAAGAGCAACAAAGTCACGCTAGAAGTGCGCAAATACCAGCAGAGGTCACTACAGATTTATTTAAAACAACACGAGAAAAAGCAGAACAATTACTAAAGACGATGCAAGAATTTGCAAGTAATTTGGGTGAAATAGATACTCTGCGTGACATTTATACGCGAAGTAATTTGCATAAAATAATATCAGATCCTAGTGATTTTTTGTTGGCACGGATAAAAAAACAAGCATTCGTTGGATCTATAGTGTCATTAGAGCAAGAAAAATTTAAATTGGAGCAAGAATTCGATGATTTAATACAGTTTTTAAATACATTGGTTGAGAAAACAGAAGGATTTAAAAGAACTAAAAGTGAAGGTAGAAGCTTACAATCTACTAAAAATACTCTCGCAATATTACAAATTGAGGCCCAAAGGCTTGTTGAATTGAAAAGAGAAATTGTTAATCAAAATAATGACGGATATAAATTAACAATTGAAAATTTAACTAAACAAGAAGAAAGTTTGCGCACAAAAGTTGCAAAGGTTGATAGAGAGTTAACAGAACAAACAAATAATAAACAAAGATTGCAAGAACAAATAGAACAACAAACAAAAGAATTTAAATATGTTAAAGAGGATATTCTTGAAACCTTACAAGCAACAGGGAAACGTTTGAGTATACCTTTAGAGTTGGTTTTGCCAATAGTTGTAACACAAGCATCAGAAGAACGAGAAACAAAAAAAGTACCGCCAATAGAAAAATCAGTACCTTTAGCAGCAGTGGAAAATGAAATTAAAATTTTTGCTGGCCAGGCAGAGGAATTTAGTAACAGTTTATATGGTGTTAATAGTACAGGGTCTTTGTTAGGAAAAAAGGTGGTTGCGTTTGATGGTGTTAGTGATAACGCAATTGTTTCGTCACATATTACGCAAACGTTAGAAACGTTAAAGTTAACGGGATTAACATCTTTTGTTGAAGAGGTAAAAGGTACGTATCTAAAACAAATACAACTTGCACGACAAAATGAACAGTCAAATACACGATTGCAAAAAATTGCAGAAGAATTAAAAGAAACAATTCCTACTGATAAGGCATTAGAGTCGAAGATAAAGGAAAAACAAGAAGAAATCTCTAATTTATCCGAATATTTTTTAGAAGAACAAAATAAATTAGAAGATGTTCAGCAGGCGGTAGTTTTGTTACAAGAAAATTTAATGGCAAATTCAAAACAACTGGGCCAGGTAAAAGAGCTTAGAAAACAATTGCTTACAGATGATCTGTCACCAAGAGAGCTTGGTGGTATTCAACAAGAAGAAAGCCCATCACAAGAAGTTCCGGTGATAGCTAAAGAAACTAGAACTTTTATACAAGAAGATCTATACGTTAAATTAACTTTTTCCGATATAAAGGAAGATAAACTTAGTGCATGGTTTTTAAATTACGTAGATGCCAATTGTAACTCTAAAAATTATAAACAAGACTTAGAAGAATCTTTAAATCTCGTAAACACAGTAAAGTTAGTTGAGTTGTTGCAAGGTATAGAAAATAATAATTCAATACCAATAATAGATCAAAATCATCAGTTTGCTATAAAGTTGTTAGCATTAACCGTTATAAAAAAACTTCAGGAAGAAACGTTGGAAGAACTTAAACTAGAAGGAGATTATGAGGAAAAGTTAGATATATTAAGCGATACCATTAAAGATATAGGGAATATAGGGGCAAGGTTAACTTTAATTCTACCAGAAGAAGAATCTAAGGTTATAAAAAATTTAAGAAAAGTACAATTAGAAAAAATTGATGATGTCGATAAAAAAATCATAGAAACAAAAGAAGACTTGCATTTATTGTCGCTACAACAAGAAAAATTAATAAGAGAAGAATCGTTACATTTAGAATTGAAAGAATTAAATTTGCCAGCCTGTGATTTTACACATTTTAAAAATAAAGATGGGCAAGCTATTGGGACCATCTTAGATAATTTAAGCAGTATTGCTTTTACTTTAGCCTCGGAAACTTCTGAAGAAGAAATAAATTCTGATGATGTTGATGAAAAAGTGCTTCAACAAATATTGGATATATCTGAAGTGTTTAAAATAGGCAAAGAAGAAAATCAAACATATGTAGCTAATATTGTTGAGCAAATTGGTAATATAGAAAAAACAGAAAAGAAAAAAGATGGTTCTCTTAAGTATCCGGGCAGTCAATGCAAAATAGCATATGATGATTGGAAGGAAAACAAAATAAGATATTATCAAGATTTATTAAGTAGTATTGTTCCGATAAGCGAGAATTTAAATTTAGGAATAGCAATACCACGTTTACCTAAAGATTTTAATAGCGAAGAATCTGAGGATGTTATTAATAATTTTCTTGAAGAATGTGAATCAAAAGTTGAAAAAGAAAGAGACAATTTGTTAAAAATACTAAATCATTTAGGTTCAGACATTAAAGTAAACCTAAAAGGAATAGGCGCCGGTAAAAATAAGCTTGAGATTGCTACAGAATATAATTTTGAAAAAATACTGAGAATGATAGTTTCTTCTGATTTGCCGGGAAATTCTAAATTAGCATGGCAAGATGCTCAAGCAATGAAAGATTTATTTGGTAAAAAAGAGGCTAATCTTGAAGATCTGATTACGTTAATTATTAAAGGATTAAAAAAAGAAACGCCAGGAGAGAAATACGAAGACAAAAAAGAAAAACTTAAACAGATATGTGCTGCATTATATGATTCCGATTTAAGTAAAACTGTAGGAGAATTAAACGATCCTAGTTATAAAGCAAAACCAGCACATAAGAAAAAATCTTTAGCAGATGTTTTTTTAGATAAATATGAAAAACAAAAACGTCTTGGTGGTTTAGCTAAGAATTATGAAATTATACAAGAATTTAAATCTAGCACCTTACAACAATGGCGAAAAAGTGGTATTGCTGGCTATGAAGACCATACCGAAGACTTATTGGGCGCCATAAGAAAGAGTGAAGTGATTCCTGGTTATCATAAAACTACGTTGACCCCAAAGGAAAAATTATTACAAACCGATGTTTCAAATATGTCGAAAAATGAAGTTCGCAAGTTAGTCTTTGAACGAGATGTGGGTGGTAAAAGATATAAGCATAGAAGTAAATTTTTAATAATAAAAGATGATGATGGGAAAATACATATTGTTAACCACTATGGTGGGAATAGATTATATAAACCAGAGGATCCGTTGCCAAAAACTAAAAATATGGTTACAGCGTTGCTGACTCTTGGAATTGGGCATTTCGGTGATGTAAAAGCAGTGTTTTTCCCATCTGGAGAACAAAAAGCACTTAAAATAGTGCGTGAAGGTTCTACGCAAGCAGATATAAAATCTGAATGGACACGAGCTAAAGAAGGTTGGGATGAAGAAAAAAATGATTTAATTAGAGAAGAAATGGCGTTAAAAGATACTAAACAGTTAATAGCATCTGCTAAAATAGCATCTTTTTTGAGAAAGATCACAAAAAGAAAGAAAAAATTATTAACAACTGAAGAAGAAAAAGTAGAAAATAAGCTAACAGTTCCAAAAAAAGGTGAAGAAATAAAATCCCCTAGAGAAGGACTTTTAAGTGTAAGAGGTACTCCTAGAAGTTCAAGAAATACTTCTAGAGGTTCTTTATCTAGCGCGAGAAGCTCAGGAGATACTCCTAGAGATCCTTTATTAAGCGCAAGAAGTCCAAGAGGTGTTGCTACTTCTAGCGTAATACAACCAAAGTCAATAACTCATATGGCAGGAATAGCCCATTATATGTTAATGGAGTTATCTGGCTCTGAGGATTTAAGAAATGAATCAATAAAAAAATGGGGACAATTTGTACAATTAGAAGAGCAAAAATTAGAAGATAAAGAACCAGAAGAAGAATTAATAGTAGAAGATGAATCGTTATCAGTACCAGTAGATGATGATACTAATCAAGATGGTATAACGGTACCTGAAGAACATACAAAAGAGCAAATTCAACTAAAACCACACTCAGTTCAAATAAAAGAGCAAAATCTTAAAGAATATTGTGAATTTTTGTTAAATAGAGCAGTAGAAGTTAGTGATGTGCTTAAAATTTTTCATGAGAATGGTACCCATAATGATTTTAAAGGGGCTAATTTAGCGGTAAATCGTGACGGTAAGTTAGAGCTTATAGATTTTGGTACCTATAAAAAAGATAAAAAAGAAGTTGCAGGGCAAGCATTAAATCCTATAAAACATGGTACAGCTATGTTTATTAGCCCAAGTTCTTTAACAACAATACGTGAAGGATTAAAAAATGTTTCTTGGCAATCTTTAGTAAGTGGTTTTGTGAAGTTACCAGAACCAGAAAATAGAACCGATGTGACTTTAAAAGAGTATTATATAAAAAGAAGATTGTATGATGTACTAAGTAGTTACAAGGATACATCAATTTCTTCTGTTGAGGATGTGGGAAAATTAGTTAGAACTATTATGCATGCAGGGAACGCTAGCACGTTAAAAACCTTTGAAGAATTACAAAGAAATGATAAAAAAAGAGGATTTATAAGTAAAGCAAACCTTTCAAATACTCTTGGTACTCCTCATTTTTCAACGGCTGCCTATAAATTTCAAACTAAGGCAGGTTCTTTTGGTGAATATCGTCCAATTAAGTGGACAATAGAAGAAGAGGTAAAAGTAATTTTACAAGAAATTCAGAAGGTAGTTAATGTTAATTCAAATAAGTTTACTATGGGTTGCGATGCATCTTATGATATTTATTCTTTAATGGCTACAATTTCAGGATCTGCAAATCAAGATGCTTATTTAAATCAATTGATTTACCGTTATGGAAAACTTAATAATCAAGATTTAGCAACTTTAATTAAAGATCCAGGAAAGGACAAAGTATGTGATATACAGGAATATGCTGGTGAAGGTCAAGGATTACAATTAGACAGAATGTTTGCAATATTAGTAGAGTCAAATCAGTTAGGGGAAAGTAAGAGACAGCAATTTTTACAAATAAAGCAAAAATGGGAAGAATTTAGAGACCAGATCTTATTGCAAAAGCTAGGTTATGAATCGCTTACCATGGAGAAAGTTAGTGAAGAAATATTAAAGATTAAGACAGCAGTAATGGATATTTTTACTTCGCCTGAATTACAATACGTTATAAAAGACGATGCTCTGTTAAAGGTTTCAGAAACGACACTATTATTAGATTCATTAGAAGAATTACAAGATTCTTTGTTTAAATCTATAGAACAACGTAATTTAGAAAAAGTAAAATATTTATTGCATAATAATAAAATATTAAAAGATGAGCAATATTTAAATTTATTGATATTAGTCGTAAATAAAGCTGTAGTTACTAAAAACATAGAAGCCTTCGAAGAATTGCGAAAACATTATTTAGCTCTTAAGCGAGAAGAGCCAGATTTTAAAAAATTAGTTAAAGATACTTTGTTTGATAAAATTTTTCCAGAGGTTGGGTTGTCGATGTTTGAAATGTCTTTTTACGACCATCCTAAATTATTATCTTTTTTTATGGAGAAACAAGAAATTTTTGATTTTAAATTATTGTTTGATAGGCCTTTAGAATCACCTGCTCCAATAGAAATATTATTAAAAGGCCAAAATAAATCAGTATGGAACGTTATTAAAAAAGAATTAATAACTAGCCAATCAAATAAATTGATACCAGAAAAATTAAAATTTGTTACGCGCTTGTGTTACGTTGGTTCGCCAAATAATTTTGCTAGTATGATTATGTCTCAATTTGCAGGGGATAATATTCTTATAGAAAAAAAATTAATAGATTTATCGAGATTGTTAGCTAATATAATTGGTTCTCCTAAAGATCAGAAGAACGAACGAGCAAGAAGATTAGCAAAAATTATTCTTTTGGCGTCGCTTCCAATATCTAATGCCGCTTTATTTGAAAAATTTAAGAACCATTTAAATTTAACAGCCGGAGAAGAATTAACTATAAATGCAATTAGATTTGTTGCCAGTAAACCTGAATTTAATGATACGAATATTATTAATGAATTGTTAACCATCTCGAACATTGAGAAATTTCAAGAAGAATTAATGGATGTAAGATTAGATTTATGGTATAAAGATGCAGAATTTACAGAATCAAGATTAACTAATGAAGTTGTATATAAATTTTTTAATGAAGAGGTAGATAAACCAAAAATAACTGCTTTAATAGCACATCAAAAAAATAAATTATTTAAAAGATTTTTTGATAGTCTTACATTTAAAGAACTTGCAGAATTAAGACCTAAGATACCGGAGTTAATTTTGATTGCCGAAAAAAATGGCAATAAGCAAATTGCTGAATATTTACGAGATAAATACAAGAATGATGTCGAATTATTACGACTTTTGAAATCGTTACCAATATCGGAACGGCGTTTGGTAGATGGACATATAAAAAATTTGGAGTCGCAGCAAGAAAACCTAACCGCTATATTAGAATTTACGATCAAAGAATGTATTAATGATGATTTGAAACGAGAAGTACAGGAGCAATTTAGTTGTTTACGTGCTCCAATAAACAAACTATATAAAGAGTTAATAGATATTGGAGCAAATGCTATTCCTAATCATCCAGATCGGGAATTATGTAGCGAATTGCGGAAAATGTTGCAAAAAAATCCTGCTGATATTATAGAAGTTTCTAGAAAATTATTAGAACAAATACAATTAAAACAAAACGCTAAAACATTTTATGATTTATTATCTAGCGATCCGAAAAGAAAATCTTTAAATTTTAAATTAAAAACAGCAAGATTTTTTCCGCAAGGCATGCCAGATAATAAATTTATTTTAGATTATTATGGTATAGAAGCAATAAATCATTTAATTGAGAATGCAGAACAGATATCGCAAGAAGAATTTAGTAAATCATTAAAAGAACAATTTATTAATGAACTGCAAGTTGCTAAAAAATCATTAGATACTGCCATGGCTGCTGCAAATCAATTAAAAACAATAATAGCCGAAGTTACAGAAATTATAAATGCCCCACCGCCAACGTCAGATTATAACGCTTTTATACAAAATCAAATAAAGCTATGTAACGATTATCCGCATGCTATACAATCTATTTTTAATTGGCATACAAATCTAACATCTGCGGAAAAATAGTTTTTGCAGAAAATTTATTATAAACTTTTTCTCTGCCTAAAATACCCATGTTAGCGATTAAGTTTTGATCTTGTATAAGGGCTAATAATGCTTTGGCTAAGGCCTCACTATCTTGTTTAGGTACTAAATAACCATTTACACCATGTTCAACAATTTCTCGGCACCCTGGTACATCGGTAGTAACGATTGCTCTAGCACAAAGAGCTGCTTCTAATAAACTTTTTGGTAACCCTTCTCGATAAGAAGGTAATACTGCGATATGGCAACTAGCATAAGCTTCTATTATGTTGTGGCAAAAATTTTTCCAAATAATTAATCCTTGGTTTTGCCATTGATTAATAGTGGCATAATCTACAGATGCTGGATTTTTAGGATCAATATCTCCATATAAAATAAATTCTGGATTAATTAACAAATTATTTTGTTTAATATAATTTTTTATATATTTAGCTGCATTAACAAATTCGGCTATACCTTTAGTCCAAAGCAATCTCGCTACTAAAACGATTTTTATATTACGAGTATCATTAGTAAAGTTTAATGGTTGTACAGTAAAATATCGATCTTCCACAATGCCGGAACCAGGTATTATTGCTGTAACGAGATTTAGTTTCGTAATATCTAAAAATTGTTTTAATTTAGCTAAATCATCTTGGTTTTGTAATAATAAAATTTTATTATTATTGTTATTATTAAAAATAATTTTTAATAATTTACTAATTATAATTTGTAAAAATTTTTGTTTTATTTTTAATTTTATATTTTTAAACCAAGTATTATAGTTAGCTTCAGTAAATACAAAACCTAACCCAGCTAATGCATTAATTATGCGTTTCACTTTGACTATTTGAGCAATTATAGTGCCATAGATAATTGGCTTTAGTGCTACGTGATGTACTATGTCAGGCTTAAATGTTTTGTAAATATAATATAATTCTTTAAGAGCCAAAAATTCTTTAAATGGGTTTATGTAGCTAGTACGACAAAAACATTTTAATTCGAATAATTTTAAATTCTGGTTAGTAATTGCTTCTTTATATTGTAAGTTATTTTTAGAACATTTTGTTGCAACCGCAACTTCATAGCCTTGTTGTTTTATAAAAGATGCTAACTCCAAACGATGAGAATAAAAATAGCTATCTTCTGCTACTAAATATAATAGTTTTTTCATATTATTTGTGCCTGCACTAAAATTTTGATAATATTTTGTACTATATTTACATATTATGCATAGTTTTAATAATAAAAATTCTGCTTTTTCTTTAATCGAATTAATAGTAACTATAGGTATTATTGCTATTTTAATAGCAATAGCTACTCCAATTTATGTATCTTATACTATTAAATCTACGGTATCGTCTGGTTTACCAATATTAGAGGGTTTAAAAGCTCAAGCTAGTGAATATTATACTGCCAATGGTAGTTTTCCTACTAGTCTAGCTGCTATAAATGCTACTTCTTATTCTGATGGTAAGTATATATCGAGCAGTAACGTTATCAATATTCCTTATTGTAGGACTGGTATTACTACATCGCTAGGAGCTGTGCAAGTAATATTTAGCTCTCCCACTGCTATTAATGGGAAAATATTAGCTATGTATGCTGTAGATAATGGAAGTGCAATTACCTGGTATTGTACTAGTGGCGATCAAAATTGTCCAGCCAATGGCGCTATAAATACTGACTACCTACCTAAATCTTGTCAGTAAAATACTAAATATAATAATATTTTGCACTATATTACTATTATGCATAAATTTAATAATAAACATTCTGCTTTTTCTCTAATCGAATTAATGGTTACTATAGCTATTATTGCTATTTTATTAGCAGTAGCTACTCCTGTTTATATTTCATATACTATTAAATCTACGATATCGTCTGGTTTACCAATATTGGAAAGTTTAAAAGCTCAAGCTAGTGAATATTATACTGCTAATAGTAAGTTCCCTGCGAATTTAGCTGCTATAAATGCTACTTCTTATAGCGATAAATACATAGCAGGCAGTAGTGTTGGTTTTGGTAATGTTGATGGCAGCGGCACTAATGGAGGTTACGGATATCCTTACTGTAGATTTGATTCTAACCATAACAGAATTGGCAATGGTAGTGGTGGTGGTGCTAATGTAAAAGGTTATGTTCTTGTAGCGTTTAAGGCTCCAGCAGCTATAAATGGCGGATATTTAGCCATGTTTCTTGTAGATAATGGCAGTGGTCCGTTGGAATGGTATTGTACTAACGGTGATAGTAATTGTCCGGCTGGCTCTATGATTAATAAAGATTATTTGCCAGCATCTTGTCAATGTTATACCTCTGATTGTAATTAAAATATACCTTCTACTCCACTAGCATTATCGATACTATCAGAAGTAACCAGTGGGGCGACTTCGGTTGGTACGGTTTCTTGAGTAAAAATTTCGTAAATACTATCTTTTTGATCTGGTCTAGCTAATAATCCAGTTGCTGGATCGATTTTTACGGTAACTAAACCATCTGGCTGTAATGGTGGGTTTTCTGGCTTACCTTGCAAAGCTTTTTCCATAAAATACACCCACATTGGTAATGCAGTTTTAACTGCATATTCTCGCATTGATTTTGGTTCATCAAATCCAACCCAAGTAGTTACGACCAAGTCTCGGTTATAACCAGAGTACCATGCATCCATGTAGTCATTTGTAGTACCGGTTTTTCCTGCTAGATCTTTCCTGCCTAATTCTAAGGCTTTTCTACCAGTACCTTTAGTGATCGCTTCTTGTAATATAGATGTTATTAAATAAGCAGTTTGTGGTTTTATAGCAGGAATTTTTTCTGATGGTGTTACTTTAAATAAAATATTACCCTGATAATCAAAAATACTATCTATAAAATAAGAAGTTATTTTATAACCGCCATTAGCGAATACGCTAAATCCAGTAGCTAGTTCTAATGGGGTTACTAAGTTAGTACCTAATGCTAAAGATAAAGTTTTTGGTAATTTTTGGGAAGTGAATCCGCATTTTTCTATAAATTCTATGGCTTTCTCTATTCCTAGTTCTTGTAATAAACGAATAGAAACTAAATTTCTAGATTTAATAATACCGGTTCTTAAACTAGTTGGACCATAAAATTTTTTAGTATAATTTTGTGGGCGCCAATCATCCATAAATAGCGATCCTTCTTGCACAATTGGGGCGTCATTAACAACTGTTGCGGTAGTAAAACCATTTTCTAAAGCTGCCCCATAAATAAATGGTTTAAAGTTAGAGCCAGGTTGTCTTTCTGCTTGAATAGCGCGATTAAAGGCGCTTTTCTTAAAACTAAATCCACCAACTAATGATACAATTGCTCCACTATCTGGGTGTACAGCAACTAAAGCCCCTTCTATTTCCGGTGCGTGAATTACTTCTGGCGTTTTAGATAATGAATTTGCATCTACTTCTGGATTTTCTTCGTCTTCTTCTTCGTTAATTAAATTTTTTTTATTGTTGTGACGTTGATCGTACTCTAATAAAGCTCTAGCAAGAGCAGCATTGGCAGCAATTTGCATATTGCTATCTATGGTAGTTACTACTTCATAACCTCTATCGTAAATTTCTTCGCCAAAACGATCGACTAATTCTTGTCTAACCATTTCGGCAATATAAGGTGCATCTAATTCTAATGCTTTACCGTGATAAACGGTTTCTATTGGTTCGGCATTAGCTGCTACATATTGTTGTTCGTTAATATATTTATGTGCCAACATATTGTCTAATACTATAGAACGTCTCTTTAATGCGGCTAGAGGAGAATTAATTGGATTTATTGTTGATGGTGCTTGCGGTAATCCAGCCAACATAGCCATTTGAGCTAAAGATAGCTGTTCTACATGAACTCCATAATATACTTCCGCAGCAGCAGCTATTCCATAAGCATGTTTGCCGAAATAAATTTTATTTAAATATAATTCTAATATTTCATGTTTATTAAGTTCTTTTTCTATTTTAAGCGCTAATAAAATTTCATTAATTTTTCGTAAATAAGTTTTTTTGCGGGTTAAGAAAAAATTTCTGGCAACCTGCATAGTTATTGTGCTACCACCTTGATCTTTTTCGCCAGTTAAAATTAAAGAAATTGCCGCACGTATTAACCCATGAATATCAACACCAGGGTGTTGAAAAAATCTATGGTCTTCTGTTGCAACAACGGCATTTATTAAATCTTGTGGAACTTTAGCTAAGGATATGGGAGTACATCTTTTATCGCCATATTCAGCAATTAATTTTCGATCATAAGAATAAATACGTAAAGGTACTTGTAGTCTTATGTCTTTTAAAACCGCAACTGTTGGTAATTTAGATTCCAAGCTACCTATTACCACTAACATAATTAGTACTGTAGCTATACCTATAGCTACTAGGGCTTTGCTGTTAATTTTTATAAGAGTTTTTATAATGGTCATAATGTAATTTAATAAGTCAAATAACATAATTAATATATATATATTATACAAAAGCTATTTATATATTGCTAGATTATAGACTTTTACGTAGTATAATGAACTCTTTATATTGAATTATATAAAATTTGGAGTTTTTAAAAATGTATGCAGTGATAATAGCTGGCGGTAAACAATACACAGTTGAAAAAGACAGTTGTATTTTGGTAGAAAAACAAGACGGTGAGTTGGGTAGTCAATTAAAATTTACTAATGTATTACTAGCTTCAAATGGAGAAAAAGTTTTTATTGGTCAGCCGTATTTACAAAATTGTACTGTTGAAGCTGTGGTGGAAGCCCACGGTAGACGTAAAAAAATCAATATCCTAAAGTTTAAGCGTCGTAAACATCATATGAAGCGTATGGGGCATAGGCAGTGGTTTACTAAGGTTAAGATTAATAATATTAATTTTGGAGTATAAGATATGGCACATAAAAAAGCCGGTGGTAGTACTAGAAACGGTAGAGATTCAAAACCAAAGTATTTAGGGGTTAAACGTTTTGGTGGTCAATTAGTTAAGGCAGGAGAAATTATAATTCGTCAAAGAGGAACTAAATTTCATCCTGGAGAGAATGTTGGCTTAGGCAGGGATTTTACTATTTTTGCTAAGGTAGCTGGGTTTGTAAAATTTGTCAAAAGAAGAATAGCTATTGGTATAAATTGCACCAAAATAAGAAAGTATATTAGTATTGTTCCTGCATGAAGTTTATAGACGAAGTAACTGTCCACATACAAGCAGGTAAGGGTGGAGATGGTTGTTGCAGTTTTAGAAGAGAAAAATTTATTCCCTTCGGTGGTCCAGATGGCGGTAATGGTGGTAATGGCGGTGATATTTATTTACAAGCTACTTCTAGGTTACACACTTTAGTAGATCTAAATTATAAAAAAAGTTATAAGGCGGAAAATGGTAAAGCTGGTAGCGGTAGTTTGTGTACTGGCAAATCTGGCGAACATTTAGTTATTAGGGTTCCAATTGGTACTATTGCTAAAGAAGCAGATACTGGTGAAATAATTGGCGATTTAATAGAAGATCAGCAAGTAGTATTGGTTGCTAAAGGTGGCCAAGGTGGTTTAGGTAATTATAATTTCAAAAGTAGTACCAATAGAGCTCCTCGCAAAATTATCAAGGGTACTTTAGGTGATGAACGTAATCTACATTTAGAACTTAAGCTATTAGCGGATGTTGGGTTATTAGGATTTCCTAATGCCGGAAAGTCTTCTTTAATCAGTAAGGTATCTTCGGCTAAACCAAAAATTGCTGATTATCCATTTACCACTATTAACCCACACCTTGGAGTAGTAAAGGTTGATGACACTAGTTTTGTTATGGCAGATGTTCCTGGTTTATTAGAAGGGGCGGCTAGTGGAGTAGGTTTAGGAATCAGATTTCTTAAACATTTATCTAGAACAGCATTATTATTACATGTAGTGGATTTAGCAGCTGCATTAAGCGATCCTCCTAATAGCGATATAATACTAGACAATTTAATTAAACAAATTAATATTATTGAGCAGGAGTTAGAAAAATATCAAGATCCAGAATTAACAGTTAAAACTCGTTGGATTGCGATTAATAAAGTTGATTTATTAAGTAAAGAACAGTTAAATAAATTATCTAAAAAATTATTAAATAATAAAAAATATAATAAAAATAAAATATTTTGGATTTCTGCAGTTAGCGGGTTTGGTATTAACGAGTTGTGTAAAGAAATTATAAAACATTTAAGGGTATAGAATAATATGACAGAAAATACGAATAATAGCAGCATAGACGATTTATCAGTTTCTTATTACGAAGAAGGAATCGAGATAACCAAACAACTAGATAAAACAGTATTAACTAGGGGAGCTTGGACAACTATTATGTATAAATACCAAGATTGGGATAAAAAATCACAAGATTATGGTCCAATTAAATTCACTATAAGGCGTTATCAGAAGAAAAATGGTGTATACAAACAAAGATCTAAGTTTAATATTTCTAGCGTAGATCAAGCAAAGCAGATTATTGAAGTGTTAACTAATTGGGTATAAAGTTTATCAAGACCAAAGCTTGGATAAAAAATATTTGTCGGCTTTATTTACTTACGTAATAAAGCCGATTTAGCTAAATAATAAAATTGTGGCAGTATAAATAAAGTAAATACAGTACCAAATAATAAGCCACCAATTAAAACTATACCAATTGCACGCCTAGCTTCGAAACCAGCGCCGGAAGAAATAATTAATGGCAATGCACCTAAGATCATAGCGCTAGTTGTCATTAAAATAGGTCTTAAGCGAATAATAGCCGCAGATTGGATTGCTATCTGTAAGGGTTTAGAATTTGTTAATTGATTAGCAAATTCAACTATTAAAATCCCATGCTTAGTAATTAAACCTATTAAAGTTATTAAGCCGATTTGAGTGTAAATATTAATAGATTGCCCACAAAGCCATGTTAAAAATATAGCACCAAAACTAGCCAAGGGTACGGTTAGCATAATAATTATTGGATCTGAAAAATTCTCAAATTGCATAGCTAATATTGCATAGATAAAAACTAGCGCCATACCAAATAGTAACCAAGTAGTGTTAGATGATTCATGGTACATTTTAGCCCATCCTTGCCATTCTAATTTTAAATTTTTCGGTAAAGTATTTTTAGCGGTACTTAATAAAGTATTCATTGCAGAGTCTAGATTTTGTCCTGGTTTTATTTTGGCAACTAAAGTTGCAGTGCGCATTTGATTATAATGATTTAGATGCGAAGGGATAGCGGTTGGCTCCATATTTGCTATTGTTCCTAAAGAAATTCTATTATTTTTGGCATTAGTTACATAGAGTTCGTTTAGTGTCCAAGGGCTAATGTTTCCTTGTATAGTAATTGGGTATTTAAGACTATCTTTTTCGAAGAATAAAGAGTGCTGGCCACTAAAAAATACTTCAATAGTTTTAGCGGCAGTTAATGGCGATATGTTAAGACGCGCCATAATGTTTTGATCTAAATTAATTTTATAACCAGGTGAATCTAAATCTAAATCATGATATACCTCCACAAACTGATTTTTTTCTTCTATATTTTTACGTAATTCATTAATTGCTGTAAGTAAAGAGCGATAATCCCCGATAGTAGATATTGCTAATTGCAAATTAGAGCTACTAGTAGAATGATCTGTACCTGGTAAGCCAGAATCTATACTCCATCCATGCACGTCGATGGATGGTATAGATGATAATTTATTTTGTATACTCGCTAAAACTTTTGTTGTGGATCGATTTCGATCGGCATGATTTTTAAATGGTACAGCAATGTTTGCTCCACCATCACTAATAAAGGTTAGATAATTCTCGGCTTCTGGAATATTGTTGGCTCGCAATAATTCTTCTACTAAAGTCGCATATTTTTCCATAGAGTTTATATCTTGGCCTGGGATTGGTGGAATATAAGCTCCAATTAAGCCACGGTCTTCTTTGGGAGTCATTTCTGTAGGTAGTAATTTAAAAAATCCTATAGTTATTAAACATAAACAAATTGCAATAGCTGCAGTATATTTTGGGTATTCAAAAATTTTAGCTAAATTATTTGTATATAAATTTTCTAGTTTTTTCC
The DNA here is from genome assembly GCA_050012295.1 of Gammaproteobacteria bacterium. Lineage (GTDB taxonomy): Bacteria > Pseudomonadota > Gammaproteobacteria > UBA6186 > Azoamicaceae > UBA6186. The sequence goes on along the minus strand of JBEKHL010000001.1, from coordinate 101,333 downwards.
ACATAAAATCTAGAAAAGAAACATTTTGATTAGGTTGTTCAGTAATTAAAATTTTACTACACATAAGTGGAGATAGTGTTAAAGCTACAATGCCAGAAATAATTACGCTACCTGCTAATGCCACGGCAAACTCAATAAACAATTTGCCAACGGTGCCTTTTATAAACACAATAGGTGCGTATACGGCGCTTAGGGTAAAAGTCATGGCTATTATAGCAAAACCAATTTCCGAGCTGCCTTTAATAGCAGCATTTAACGGAGTGCAACCTTGTTCTATGTGCCTTTTAATATTTTCTAATATTACTATAGCATCATCCACTACTAAACCTACAGCTAACACCATTGCTAGTAAAGTTATGGTGTTTATAGAAAAACCAAAAATTTTTAACAAAATTGCCGATCCTAGCAAAGAAATTGGGATAGTAATTAATGGTATTATTGTTGCTCTTGCGTCTCGTAAAAATAAAAACACTACAATTAACACTAATAAAATTGCTTCTATTATAGAAGATCGAATGTTTTTTAAAGAAGCAGTAATAAATTTAGATTGATCTAAAGTTAATTCAATATCTAAAGGTATAGTTGAATTAGCTTTTAACGTGGCAATTTGTTTACGTACCGCATTAGCTACATCTAAAGGATTAGCGTCTTCAGCTTTTTCGATATCTATAAGGATCCCTGGTTTGCCATTTATGTGAATGCGAAATTTTTGATCGTCAGATTTTAATCCTATATCAGCTATAGATTTTAAAAAAATTGGATTTTCATTGTTCTCATTACTGTTTTTAATAACAATATCTTCAAAATCGCTTACTTTAGCTAGATGTAAATCTAATGTTGTAGGGGTAATAGTTTTAAATTTGCCAACTGGCATAGATAGATTGCGTTTTTCTAAAGCAAAATAAACATCATCGGCATTAATGCCAAAAGCAAACATTTTTTTAGGATCTAAAGTAACTGCCATAGTAAATGGTGGTCCCCAAATTTCGGCCATAGCCACACCAGGCAAACTGCGGAAAGCATTTTTTAGGTATAAATTAGCATAATGAACGATTTCGCCAAAACTTAAATCGTTGGCAGTAACCGTAATTGCCATAAATGGTAATCCAGTAGATTTACTTTTACGCTGGACAGTAGGCTCTAATACTTCTTTTGGTAATTGGGCTTTTGCAAGTTCTATGGCATCTCTAGTTGCTGATAATGCTCTATCTATGGGAGTGTCTTCGGTAAAATTTAGTTTTATATAACTGGCACCATAGTGAGATTCAGAAGTCATAGTTTCTAATCCTTCTGTACCTGCTAATTGATCTTCTAAAGGATTAGTTACAGATAATTCTACCAATTCAGCGCTAGCATTTGGGTAATAACTAGATATGGTTAAAACTGGAAAGTCAATTTTTGGATATTCGCGTAAAGTAATATTGTTTAAGCATAATAAGCCAATAATCATAATCATGCTATTTAGTATTATGCTAATAACTGGATGTTTAATAAAATAATTTGTAATGTTCATAGTTTATTTTTCAGCTTGAAAAATTTTAACTTTAGCAAATGGATAAAGGCGGGATTGTCCGCAAACTATAACTACATCTAATTCTTTTATGCCTTCTATTATTTCGATTTGTTCTTTTTCTTGTAAACCAGTAGTTACTGGTTTTAAAATTGCTTTATTATTTTCTACAATATATACAGAGGTGACACCATTTTTTAGAAATACCGCACTAGATGGAATTACTAGTACATTATTTTTTTTAGCTACAATTAAATCAACATCAATATTTTCTCCAATAAAGCAATTTGCGCATGGGTAATCAACGATAGCAGGAGACATATTGGTATTTGGGTCGACCATTTTTTGGATATGTTCTATGTGTAAAAGTTTGTTGCCGATAATTACTGGTTGTCCATTATTAATTTGTTTTAAGTAATTTGCCGGAATATTGAATTCTATAATTATTTCGTTTGGATCGTAAAAAGTAAGAATTTGTTCGCCTTGAGTGACTTGCGATCCATCTCGAATTTTGTACACTCCAACAATACCTGCAAATGGAGCTATAAATTTTGTTTGATCTAATTCTAATCTAGCAGTAGCTAGAGCTTTTTGTGCGGTAATCCAAGCAGCTTTAGCGTCGTCGAGACTTTTTTGACTTATAGCGTTAGATTTAGCAAAAACTAGAGTATATTTATCGTATTGTTCTTTAGCGAGTTTGACGGCATCTTCAGAAAGCAAGACCGAATGTTCTAGATCGGCATTTTCTAATTTAGCAATTAAGTCCCCTTTATTTGCATGTTGACCGGCATTAATAACTTTTTCTAATGTGCCAATAACTTTTGCAGTAAAAATGGTGGATTTGTTAGCTTTAATAGTACCAATTAAGCGAATACTTTGTTGGACAGAGTTTAAAATAGCCGGGGTTGTTTCTACAACTTTAGCTTCTTGAGTATTAGTGTTTTGGTTATGAATATATAGCGTGCATATGGTCATTATTAAAACAATAGAAAATGCACTAACAACAATCGTTAATGGCCTGTGTTTTTTTAGTAATAAAAATAACCTAAGCATAATAATTTATGCCAAATACTTTATAAAAATAACCCAATATTTATATCTTTATAGCGCTTTAATTCTTAAACACAAACGACTTTTATGTCTAGCTGCTTTATTTTTATGAATAAGACCTTTATTTACTAACTTATCCAATATTGAACTAACTAAACCAAGCTCAGTGGTAGCTAATTCTTTATTTTTGGCTTCTATAGCAGTAATTACTCGTTTAAGGAAAGTGCGCATAGCAGAACGCTTAGTGTTATTGTTTAAACGTCTTTTTGTATTTTGACGGATTCTTTTTTTAGCTTGAATTGTGTTTGCCAACTTAATTTCCTTTAATTTTTTTCATTATAATTAACTTAAACTTATAATTAGTATAGTTTTTCATAAAATAGTTAATATTGTCAATAATTAGTTTTATCCTATAATTGTCTAATTTTTAATCAGATTGGCCTATTTCTACAACAGGCATTTGAGTTTTCTTGCTTTATTTTTAAAATTGCTTCCAGAGTTTGTATGTCCATACTTTCTAAAACATTCGGATCTAAATCAGTGTCCACAGCCATGAGCATTGCTTTTAAATCTTCTTTATTAGGTGTTGTTGCTGCAGCAATAAGATTAGCTGCTGCTGTGGAGTAACTAGCAGAGGAACTGCTACCATTGCGATCACTCGAATTACAATGTTTACTAAAACTAGGAAGCGTACTAGCCGGATTAATTGGTTGTTCTTGGTTAGGTTTTTGTTTTTTATGAGTTGGCTCAGGTTCCTCTTCTACTTCTGGATTTTGGGTATGCAATAATGATAATAGTTTGTTTCTATTAGTTTCATTAAAGAAAGATGTAATATTAGATTCTCTTAACGTCTTTTTAAAGCCGTCTACTATATCTTTTAAGTCTGGTGATGCGCTAGCTCTTGAAAAATAACCGCTTAAAAAATTATATATAGATTCTTGAGCTGATATTTCTAATTGAAGACTGGCTTGGTTTCGACGTTGTTGTAAAGACCATAGATTTGTTAAACTTTGACATTCGGTTACTATTTCAGGTCCCCATGCGCTAACATTTCTAAATATAGATGCGAAATCATCCGAAGTTAAATGCATTAATCTGGTTTCGATTGATGCTGCTAGAGCTTGGCGGTCAGTCTTTATAAATAAAGACTGGTACTTATCAAAATTAAAGCCAGCACTTAAAGATCTTACTTTTAGTTCAAGTTCGCTAGAGTTTTGGTAGTAATCACCTTTAAGTTGACCAGCACCATTTATAAATAAAAACCTGAAGTTTGCTGGATTTAAACCGGTTAAAGTTGTGGTGTTATCAGCTTTTAACCTTGTCAAGATATCTTTAGCGATGTTATTAATTATGTCAGAACTTTTATTGCGTATTAAGTCACATAGTGCATTTAAAACGTCTTCATCGATATGGTCATTTTCAAAATATTTAATTGTAGCCTTAAATAATTGTGTGCTTACGTCTTCGTATCCTTCAGAATCAATACAGCCGCGGCAGCAAATTTCTGGCAGTACTTTTACCCCGCCAATGGTAACAGGGGTGCTAAAATTAATACCTAGCTTATCTTTATTTAATATTAATTTGTTTAAAATTCTTAATAAATCATCATGCGCTACATCTCTTAATGTGGCAAACATGGAAACTATCGGTATACCAAATCCATTTACATAATTAATTATGCTTTTTATATTTGTTTTTTCTGCTTCAGTAGTGGCCGCATTGTATAATTCGATACATTTATCTAGTATAACTTCTGCGCTTTTAGCGTTATTTATAGATAAAGCAAATAAAAGCGCATTATTGGATTGGGCGTGGCCAAAGTGGGTATCACTTATTTCTTTTTCATCTGCATCCAAATTAGATTCTTCCATAGGAAACCTATAGTCTAATGCGGCCATAAGAGTGGTCGGTGGAGTAGAATTTAAAAATGCTTGTAATTGCGCAGGGTTAGACGTATTATTAACTAATAATCTAAATATAGTTTTAGCTAGCTTGTTCATTTTTGTTCTCCACTCGATATCAAGAGTATTATAATTTTTTAATAATTTATCGATCATACAATATATTGTTAGTTTCAACAACAGCTAGCATGGTAAAAACAATAGATAAATTAACTGTACCGATCTGATTATTCTTTACATTGTGTTAAGAAGGCTGTTATTAATATTTTAAGATTGACGAGGTAAAACAGTATGAATTTTTATGAAAAATATATGAATATAATTGGTCCTATTGGTAATATAATGTTTTACTTACAAGCTTATAAAATTTTTACTTCTAAATCAGCGATAGCTGTTTCTGGCCCTGGTTTTTTTATAAGCGTAATTGGTCTTAGTAGTTGGTTATTTTATGGGATTTTATTGAAAAATAGACCACTAATAATTGCTAATGGATTTGGAGTGTTTGGGGCCATATTAACCTTGAGTGGCATATTAATTTATGGTAATTTTTCTATATAGTTTTTGCAATGATTCAGCGTGTACTAGCTGAAAATAATTATTAGTTTTTATTTCGTGTTTATGAGAAAATTTTACTAAAATTTTGGAGATATAGAATGAAGTGTTTTTTTCACTCAACTATTGATAGTATCGGTTCTTGTAAGCATTGCTATAAAGGTCTTTGTTTAGAATGTTGTGTAGATACAGGCGAAGGGCTGGCTTGTACTGGCAAATGTACTGAACGTGTTAAAGTAACGCACCATTTTTTGGAAAAAACTATATATAAGCGCTCTATCAAATTGTCCGTCCCTAATCTTTTATTTGGATTAATTAGCATCATATTTGGTTGTTACTTAATATATAGGCTTGGATTAGCTAAAGATAATATATATTTTGGCTTATTCTTTATCGGTATGGGTGTTATTTTTTTACTCAGCTTTTGGTTACAATTGTTTTTGTCAAAAAAACAATTGTAATTAGATTTTGCAAATCGTATTATCAATCCACCTAACATAAAACCGACAGTTAATTATTATTATCCTAGTATTAATTTATATAATTAGTATATTTTGTCATAATATTATTAATATTTAACAACTTAAATAGGTACACAACTTGTCAAATGCATTAGATTTTAAAGAACCTAAAAAAATATTACAATTTTTAACTAAACATTCAATCAATTCTAGCCTAGTTACATTATTGTCTAGAGTATCTGGATTTATTCGCGACATAATAACAGCTATATTATTTGGTGCGACTGCTGGTTACGATGCATATGTTTTAGCATTTCGTATACCTAACTTAATGCGCAGATTATTTGCCGAAGGTGCTTTTTCTCAAGCATTTGTCCCGGTGTTTGCTGAATATACAGATCAAAAGAATCCCCAGCAAATTAAATTATTTTTAAATAATATAGCGGGTAATTTAGCCATTATATTGTTAATTATAACTATATTAGGGATTTTATTTTGTCCGTGGATAATTAAAATTTTTGCCCCAGGGTTTGCCAGAAATCCAGCAAAATTACAAAATGCAATTAATATGCTACAAATTACTTTCCCTTATATATTTTTTATATCGTTAACGGCATTAGCAGCTGGAGTATTAAATTGTTATCATCAATTTATAGTACCAGCTTTTACTCCAATATTATTAAATCTTAGCTTGATAGGTTTTAGCCTAATATTAGCTAAAAAGTTTACTCCACCAGAATTATCTTTAGCGTGGGGAGTACTAGCAGCTGGAATTATACAGTTAGGGTTTCAATTACCATTTTTATATAAACTTAGATTGTTGCCTAAATTAACTGTAAATTGGAATGATCCAGGGGTTAAAAGGGTATTATTTCTAATGGTACCAGCAATTTTTGGTGCTGCTATTGGACAAATTAATATTTTAATAGATAGTGTATTCGCCTCTTTTCTGCAAACAGGAAGTATAACTTGGTTATATTATGCAGATCGTTTAATGGAATTTCCTTTGGGAATATTCGGAGTGTCTTTTGCAACAGTTATTTTACCTCAATTATCTAGAAGTTTTGTTAAGAAAAACCAACAACAATTTAATGAAATTTTAGATTGGGGTATTAGATCGGCATTATTAGTAGGGATCCCAGCTAGTATAGTACTATTATTTTTGTCGGAGCAAATTATAAGCACTTTATTTTTAAGAGGAAAATTTACTTATCACGATGTATTAATGTGTAGCCAAGCTTTAATGGCATATTCTTTTTCAGTATTAGGAATTATGCTAGTGAAAATTTTTTCTAGTGGTTTTTATGCTAAGGGGGATTTAAAAACCCCAGTTAAAATAGGAGTGTTTATATTGTTTGCTAATATTGTTTTAAATAGTATTTTAACAAAATATTTAGCGCACGTAGGAATAGCTTTAGCTACGTCTATAGTATCTATACTTCATGCTATAGTATTACTTGTTTTTTTAGATAAAAAATGCATGCGCATACATTTTTCTAACAAAATATCTAGATTTACTAAAAGTTTAGTTATGGCAGGGATACTATTGGCGTTATTTTTAAATTTTTATCCAGCAGAAGTCTCCGAATGGATCACATGGTCAATAAATTATAAAATTTTTAAATTAAGTGAAATATTTGCTTTAGCAGGTATGATATATTGTGGTACATTATGGATGACTGGGGTTAAATTAAAAAATGTTTTAGTTGGTGGTTATTGATAATGTACGACAATAAAGCGGAAGAAAATCAGAATTTTGATTATAAAGATACTTTAAATTTACCAACCACAACTTTTCCTATGAAAGCTAATTTAGCTACAGAAGAGTTGAATATTTTACAGTTTTGGCAACAAATTGATTTATATAATCAGCTACAAGATATCCATAAAGAGGATAAAGTTTTTATTTTTCAAGATGGTCCTCCATATGCTAATGGTTCAATTCATTTAGGGCATGCCTTTAATAGGATCTTAAAAGATTTTATTGTTAAAAGTAAAACTTTAAGTGGCTACAAGGTACCATTTATTCCTGGTTGGGATTGTCATGGGCTACCCATAGAGATTAAAGTTGAAAAAGAACTAGAGCAACCAAGCCATAAGATGGATCCCATTTTATTTATTACTAAATGTCGTGAATATGCAGCTACTCAAATTACTATTCAAAAACAACAATTTATTAGATTAGGAGTAATTGCTAATTGGCAAAAACCATACGCTACTATGGATTTTAAATTTGAAGCTACGGTAATGCGCACTTTAGCTAAGATTATGGCGAATGGGCATTTAACTAGAGGGGATCGTCCGGTACATTGGTGTGTAAATTGTGGTTCTGCTTTAGCTGAGGCAGAAGTTGAATATAAAGATAAGCAATCGCCCTCTATTTACGTTGCATTTAATTGCAAGAATAACTCACAAATTGTGTCAATCTTTAAATTAAACGATACTATTTTAGATCATGAACAAACAGTTTCTGTACTTACTTGGACTACTACTCCTTGGTCCATGCCTGCTGTTTTAGCGGTTGCTGTTAATAGAAAATTTGCTTATTGTTTAATACACAGTAAAGAATTAAATAGATTTTTTATAATGGCAGAGCAATTATTATCTAGTGTTACTACTGCTATACAATTAAAAGATTATTCTGTTATTGCTAAGTGTTTCGGGGCCGAATTAGAACATGTTTTATTACAACATCCATTATATTCTCGGACATGTCCGATTGTATTAGGTGAGCATGTAACTTTAGAAGTTGGTACTGGTTGTGTAACTACAGCTCCTGCCCATGGGCACGATGATTATATTGTTAGTAAAAAATATAATTTACCAATCGAAAATTTTATTAATAATCGAGGATGTTTTTTAGAAAAAACTGAATTTTTTGCTAATTTACATATAAACAAAGCTGTTCCTGTTATTATAGAAAAACTTAAGCAACATAATACCTTATTAGCTTATAGTGAAATTGTGCACAGTTATCCACATTGTTGGCGGCATAAAACCCCGCTTATTTTTATGGCTACTCCACAATGGTTTATTAGTATGGAAAAAAACCATTTAAGAAAAAAGGCTTTGTCTGAAGTTAATAAAATTCATTGGTTTCCAGTGTGGGGAGAAACTCGCATGGAGTCGATGTTACCGGAAGGGCGGCCAGATTGGTGTATTTCTAGACAAAGAGTATGGGGAGTACCGATTCCATTTTTTATTCATAAAACTACTGGAGAGTTACATCCAGATCAATTATCTTTAATAGAAAAAGTTGCACAAAAAGTAGAATTGAGCGGCATAGAGGCATGGCATACATTAGAATCGCAAGAATTAATAGGTAACTTTGCTAATGATTATATAAAATCTACGGATATATTAGATGTTTGGTTTGAATCAGGTACGGTAAATTGTTGTATAAATTCTACACATCAGGAAATGCAAGGTTATGCTGATTTATATTTAGAAGGTTCTGATCAACATCGTGGTTGGTTTCAGTCATCATTATTAGTATCCATGGCTGCTAATAATAGGCCCCCGTTTAAAGAAGTATTAACTCATGGATTTGTATTAGATGCTTCTGGTAACAAAATGTCTAAGTCTTTAGGTAATGTTGTTGATCCAGAAAGTATAATAAATAAATATGGTGCAGATTTATTACGGTTATGGGTTGCCACCACAGATTATAGTGGTGATCTTAAAATTTCCGAAGAAATCTTAAAACGGGTTAGCGATTCTTATAGAAGGATTAGAAATACTGCCAGATTTTTATTATCTAACTTACATGATTTTGATCGTAATAAAAATATGTTACCGGTCGAAAAGCTATTGTTTTTAGATCGTTGGATGTTAGAAAAAACCAGTGCTTTACAGCAAGAAATTTTACAACATTACCATGAATATAAATATCATTTAGCTTATCAAAAAATTCATAATTTTTGTGTGGAAGAATTAGGTAGTTTTTATTTAGATGTTATTAAAGATCGGCAATATACTTGTAAACAAAATTCTATTCCTAGAAGATCTGCACAAACAACTTTATATCATATTTTAGAAACATTAGTACGTTGGATAGCGCCAATTTTAAGTTTTACTGCTGAAGAAATTTGGAAATATTTACCAGATCGTACAGAGCCATCAATTTTTCTAAATAGTTGGTATAATTATAATTGGCTTAATGTTTCTGTAGGTTCAGTAGTACATAACGATTTTTGGGATACTATCTTAACTATCAGAAAAGAAGTAAATAAACAAATAGAAATATCAAGAAACCAAAACCAAATAGGTTCATCGTTAGAAGCAGAAGTTAAAATTTATTGTGATGCAAAAACATTTAAAATTTTAACCGATATACCAAATATACAAAGAGAGCTTAAATTTATTTTAATTACTTCTAGCGCAGAAATTGTTTTAGATCACACTCTTAATGAATTATCTGGATCTTCTGGATTCTCAATTACAATTAATAGTTCTAATTACCCTAAATGTGCACGTTGTTGGCATAGAGTTAAGGATGTTAATAATTCTAAATTATGCAATAGGTGCACTATTAATTTAACTACCGAACAAGGGGAAATTAGAATATATGTTTAATGTCTTTAATATGTTTAAAAATATATGTGTAGTGGTTAGCATAATATTATTAGATCAAGTTAGTAAACTTTATGTTTTACAAGAATTATCTTGGAACGAAACTTTAACTATAATAGACACTAAATTTTTTGGATTAAATTTATTTTTAACCTATAACACCGGCGCTGCATTTGGGCTTTTACATAATAGTAGTGGTTGGCAAAATTATTTGTTTTTAATTATTGCATTAAGCGCAGCAAGTTGTATTTTGTATTTATTGATTAAAAATAAAATTAATAATGTTTTAGAAAAAATAGCGTTATTATTAATTTTAGGTGGTTGTATTGGTAATTTATTAGACAGAATTATGTATGGGTATGTTATAGATTTTATAGATGTTTATATTAAAAATTTCCATTGGTATACGTTTAATGTAGCTGATAGTGCAATTTGTATAGCTATAATGTTATTAATGTTTAATTGGTTATGTTTATCATCAACATGTTTATCGCATGTAACCCATGATTCAAAGCAGTAAGAATATTTTATTAGAAGACAGTTGGAAAAATTTATTGTTATCAGAATTTTCTGAACAATATATGCTTGAATTAAAAAAATTTTTAGTGCAAGAAAAGCAATTAAAGAAAATTATTTATCCTCAAAGTTCGGATATTTTTAATGCTTTTGCTTTAACACCTATTGAACAGGTAAAAGTTGTTATTGTTGGGCAAGATCCATATCATGGTCCCAACCAAGCCCATGGTTTATGTTTTTCGGTATTACCTAATGTTCCGCCACCACCATCTTTGTTAAATATTTATAAAGAATTACAAGATGATTTAAATATTGCTCCGTCTAAACATGGTTGTTTAATAAATTGGGCTAAACAAGGGGTGTTGTTATTAAATAGCATATTAACCGTAGAGCACGGTATGGCAGGTTCTCATCATAATAAAGGATGGGAACGTTTTACAGATCAAGTTATAAAAGTGTTAAATAATTGTTCTAATCGAATAATTTTTTTATTATGGGGATCTTATGCGCAACAAAAATGTCAATCTATAAATCTTGATAAACATTTTATACTAAAGGCAGCTCATCCATCACCATTATCAGCTTATCGAGGCTTTTTTGGTTGTAAGCATTTTTCTAAAACTAATGCATTGTTGCAACAGCTTGGGAAAGAGCCTATTGATTGGAGTTTAACAAAGGTAAAAATTAATGTCTAAAAAAGAGAGTTATTTTATATGAATAAATTATCTAAAAATACGGTTATAAAATCTATATTATCTTCTTCTATTGGCAATGTACTGGAATGGTACGAATATACGCTTTATGCATATTTTGCCACAGTAATTAGCAGCTTATTTTTCCCGGTCGATAATCCTTATGTTTCAATGATGATGACATTCGCTACATTTGCGGTAGGTTTAGCAGCAAGACCAATTGGCGGCATTATTTTTGGATATATTGGGGATAAGTATAGTAGAAAAAGAATGCTTACTTTAACTATGTTATTAATGTCGATTCCAACAATATGTATTGGTTTATTACCAACATACGAACAAATTGGGATTTTTGCGCCAGTTATACTTATTATGTTACGTATTTTACAAGGTATAGCATTGGGTGGAGAGTTTGGTGCATCTTGCGTTTATCTTTTTGAATCGGTTCCACAAAACAAACGAGGATTTTTTGGTTGTATGGCTCTTACTGGGGTTGGTTCTGGTCTTGTTCTTAGTTCGTGCACTATTTTTATAGTAGAATTATTAGCAACTAAAGAAGCAATATATTCATTTGCTTGGCGGATTCCATTTTTTATTAGTGTGTTTGGTGCAATGATCGGGTTTTATATGCGCAGAACGCTTCTAGAAACAGAAGATTTTATTTTTGCTAAACAAAATAGAGAACTAATTGGTAATCCATTTATGGAAATGTTAAGGAACCATAAATCGACCTTGTTTGGCCTATTTGCTATTTTTTTAACCACCCAAATATCATTTTTTATTGTTTTTATTTTTGGTAAAACCATGATGATAAATTTTTTAAATTACGATAATCATGTTGCTGGCAAATTTAATTTATTTACGGTACTTAGTTATACTGTTGCAACAGTGTTTTTTGGCTATTTATCAGATAAAATTAATAAAAGATATATTATTATTGTAGGAACATTAGGGATTTTGTTGGCGGCCTATCCTTTTATATTATCTCTAAAATTCGGTGGATCATCTTTAATATTATTATTTTCTATTTTAATGGGAGCATTAATAGGCATGACAGAGGGAACATTAAATCCTCTGGCTGCCGAATCGTTTCCTACTAACATAAGGGCTACTAGTGTTGCATTCTGTTGGAACTTTACTTCTGTTCTATTTGGTGGGGTTGCGCCAATTATAGCAATGTGGCTTATTAATAATTTTGGTGAAGTAGATGTGGTTGCTTATTATTTAATGGTTGCTTGTACCATAACTATTATTATTACTTTATATACTTTAAGAAAAACTAAAAGTATAATATTACTAAACCCACAGGTGGATTTAGTGTGATTTATTTTTGGCTTAATAATAACGAATGGTTTGTTGAACAAGTTTCGTTAGCTGCTATTGCTAAAGAGCTTGGCACACCTTGTTATGTATATTCTAAAGCAGCTCTTTTGAATTCTTGGTATGCTTTTAATAAAGCATTTGTTCATTACCCTCATCAAATAAATTATGCAGTTAAAGCTAATAGTAATTTGGCAATATTAAATATTTTGGCACAACTTGATTCTGGTTTCGATATTGTTTCTATAGGAGAATTAGAGCGAGTATTAAAAGCTAATGGGCACCCAGAAAAGATTATTTTTTCAGGAGTAGGTAAAACTAGCGAGGAATTATCTAGAGCATTACAAGTTGGTGTTGGGTGCATTAATATAGAATCTGAAGCAGAGTTATTACGTTTAAACCAAATAGCAATTACTTTAGGTAAAATAGCTAAAATTGCTATTAGGGTTAATCCAGATATTGATGCTAATAGTCATCCTTATATTTCTACCGGGCTTAAAGAAAATAAATTTGGGGTTAATATTTTAAAAGCTAAAGAATTATATCAATTATCTAATAAGCTTGCCGGGATCAAAATTCAAGGGGTTGCGTTTCATATTGGTTCACAAATAACTTCGTTAACGCCATTTTTAGCGGCTATAGATCAAATATTAAAATTGATTGATAGTTTAAAGTCTATGGATATTAAAATTTATCATATTAATGTTGGTGGTGGATTAGGAGTTGTTTATAACAATGAAACAGCACCATCACCACAAGCATATGTAGAAATTTTATTATTAAAATTAAAACCAACTAATTTAGCTATTTATATAGAACCAGGTCGTGCCATAGTTGCTAACTCGGGAGTTTTATTAACTAAAGTAGAATATATAAAAAAACAAGATGTTGAAAATAAATACTTTGCAATTGTTGATGCAGCGATGAACGATCTATTAAGACCTGCATTATACAAAGCATGGCATAATATTGTGCCTGTAACTTTTAGGGATGATATTCCAAATATGTACGATATAGTAGGGCCAATTTGTGAAACATCTGATTTTTTAGGAAAAGATCGTTCTTTATCAATAAAAGCAAACGATTTATTAATGGTTTGTTCTGCTGGTGCTTATGGATTTAGCATGAGTTCCAATTATAATAGTCGTCCTCGTGCGGCAGAAGTTATAGTCGATGGTGAAAATTTTTATGTAGTTAGACCTAGAGAAAATATAACAGATTTATTTGCATCCGAAAAAATATTGCCAAATTAATTATCTTTTTTAGGTGGTGTTTTTATTTCTAGATTTTCTTCTTTGGTTCGTGGGTGATGTGGAGGTTGTTCGGGTGTAGTGGTATATGCGCCAAAACCAACCAATTTTTTAAAGGCGCCAAAACCTTTTTGTTTGGCGTTCGTTACAACGGAATATACTGCCTTAGTTGCGGCCTTGGTTGCTGCTATTGCTGCAGTGGATCCAATCTCATAATTAGTTAAAGCTTTAATTGCGTTGCTAGCGAGCTGTACTTTACTTTTAGACTGATAAGCTTCAATTATACCTATTAATTTATCTACTGCTTTTGGGTTATCTAGAAGGCTTATACAGTTTGATATATCATTTGAACTTATCCCATAATCTTTTAGCCAAGGCATAGTAGTTGTTATTAGATTTGCTATTTTAGTTAAAAGTTCTTTATTGTTTGCTAGATATATTTGTAATGGACCATTATTTTTTATGTTATTAAGTAACAATATAATTAACGGAAAATAATTTTTTGATTGATCTGGTTCTTTTTGCTTTAAGAATAAAGCATATAATTGTTGAGCAATAGGTTCGGGATTTTCTATGCCTCTTATTAGTTTTGATGTTAAATTAAATATTCCTCCAATATTTTGATCTGAAAGCCCAGCAGTTTGAGAGTCGAGATTTGGCAGCATTATTCTTAATATTTTTGTTAATTCAGTAGCAGTAGCAACAGAAGTACCAGTGCTTTCAATATATTCGTTATTTTCAATAAACCCATAAACACTTGGATTTTTTGCCATATCAAAAAAATCTGATATTAGATCTGTATAGGCAGCACTTTTTTCTTTTTCATCTTTTCTAAAGAACGCCATTATATTAAGAAAATTTTTAGCATGCGTATCTAATAAACTTGGTAAAATTTTAAGTGTGTCTGAAATTATTTTTCTTAAACCATTATCTTTTGAACTGTACTCTTGTAAATATCTTTTTCTGGTAGCTATAGATTTTTGGGTTTGTTCTGTAAGTTCGGTTAATTGCTTTATATAATTTTGATTTGGCTTAAGTTCGCTTAAAATAGTTTTATATTTAGTTAATTTTTCTAAGAAGGCTTGATTTTTTGTAAGGTTTGCTAAAATATTTTGTAAAGTATCTTGGTTTTCTTTAATTTTTTTATCAATAATTTCTTTGTTGGGGTTTGATACAGTAGGATCTTGAGTTTTAGTTAAAAGTTCTTCTTGTTCTTGTTCTATTTTGGCTATAGTGTTTAGTAATTCGGCTTGGTTTAGTTGCGTATTATTGGCAAAATCTTTATCTTGTTCAAGTTGGCTTAAAAAGTCTTTATCATTTTCAAGTTCTTTAATAGCTGTTAATTTTTCATCAAGTTGTTTTATAGTAGCATCTATTTTTTGGGTTAGTTGTTTAGTGAATAAATTTACAACTAAATCAACAAAAGAATTTTTACCAGCTAAACTTTGTAAAAATCCTGTTATTTTGGTGGAATTTTGTTGATAATAATTTAGAAGAATGGGAGTTCTTATTTCGGCTGGAGATAGTGCTAGTTTGCATAGGGAATAAGTATCGAAAGGATGTTTAACTACAAATTTTACAATTTTTTTAAAGCTACCTAAACTAAATCCACGAGGAGGTTCTTCTTGGGTGGTAGACGTATAATCTGCTAAAAGACTGTCGATTATTGTTTTACCTTCATCCCCTAAAATAAAACTATTAAAAATATTATTAATATTTTTTTGATCAAAAATTTGTTTTAATTCTGGATCCTGGGTTGCTGTTTTAATTTTTTTTAATGGTGTAGACATATTTTAAATATAGAGTAAATAAATTGTTAGTATATACAATAGCGTTGCTAATCTATTTTATAAACTATTCTTAATTAATAAACAGTAAATAAGATTTGTGTATAAGCATTGTTATGCCTCTAAAAACAGAAGAAACAGTAGATTTAAGTATATACCCAATTTCACCAGACAAGCTGAATTCTGGGGATCAGTTAACTATAGGGGACCTTCACGGTAATTCTGTAAAGTTTATTTATTTTTTAATAAAACAGGGAGTGTTACAGCTTGGTAAAGAAGCAGAAGATTATCAAGAAATTATAGCTATTTATAATAAAGAAGAACCATTAGATGTAGCAGATTTAACCAAATTTAAAGATATTTTAAACAGAGCAAAATTTACTGAACATGCCAAAGAAGCAACAGTTAGGCTTATTGGAGATGAAGTTGCAGATCGAGGTAATAATGATTATTTTACATTGCTAGTTTTAAAAAAATTAAAAGATGAATGTGTACCAACCGAAATTATTTTTTCTAATCATAGCGCCGAATTTGTAAGGTTTTATGAAGAAGGGTGTGTTGCAGGCTTTACAAGTTCAACAATGGATCATGGTGGTCAGTTAGGTTCTCTTACTGGTAATAGAGTAAATAATGCGGGCATACCGTATAAAAACCAGGGACTTTTAGGTTTTATAGAAGAAAATCTTACAACTTCTACAGAGCTAAAAGAACTAGTAGATAGCGCCTATAAACCTAACGTAAAATTATTGTCTTACTCGATTGATAAAACTGTCGCGCCTAATACTATTGCTCTTTATAGTCATGCCCCGATTGATTTGGCAATGATAAAAGATTTAGTTGAAAAATTTAATAAAACCATGCCTGAAGGAGAAAAATTTGTATATGATGACTCTACGTTAGATGATTTAACTGGGGCTATAGATTTTGTTAATAGAGAATTTAGTAAATTAGTTACAGATAACAAAGTATCTGCATGTTTAGAAGAAGAAGCAAACTCTGGAAAGCTTAACGATAACGATAATAGAGAACACAGTAATATAGAAAATATTATATTAAATACTATATGGAATAGAAACATAGTAACATTAAAACGAGATAGTACTATTGGGGTTGAGGATAAAGCTTATGGTATTAAGTATGTTCACGGACACGTAGGGGAAAAGGTACCGTCAGAACCAAATATTTTAAATCTTGATACTAATCTTGGCCGTCCTGGGCGAGACGATGGCAAATATTTAGTAGACGTTACCAATGTGCCTTTACCAATACCAACTCTTAAAATTCCTACTGGAAAACCACCACAAAAAAAAGATAAAGATGGTTTGTTGAGTAATGTTGAAGAAGCATGGCCTCTAGTTATTAATTCGCAAGGAAAAATTGACTCAGCTAGTTTGGCAAGTTATTTAGCGGAACATAAAATTTTAGGAGATAACACTGCTAAAGTTGAGACAGTATCTCCTACAGAAGCAAACGATCAATCAACTTGGGAAGTAGTATCTTGTGAACCAGATGGTACAAAAAAAGAAACTATTATGCGAGGTAACGATCAAGCAGTACAATTCTTATCAGAAAATAAAGAAGATTTAATACGACATGCGGTAGCGACGTTACAAAGTATGTCTACCCTTATTAAGGGAGGAATAATTACAACTACTGGTTTTAAACCAGACCAATTAATAACAATTATACAACAGGCAGATGCAATAAATAGATCCGAAGCCCCAACAGAAGAAAAAATTTATATAAAATTTGATATAACCAGTATTGATCCATCCCAGAAACAACTTAAAGATTTTATTGAAATTCATAATAAGAATATGGATAAACTAGTTAAAAGTGAAGCAGGAACATTAGCAAAATTACCAAGCTTAGGTAGCGCTCATCTTGTTTCTACACTTAAAGTTGCGCCGAAGTAAAATTTTCTGATGAAGTAGCAGATGATATTGTAATAATTTTAAGTAATTTATAACAGGCAGTTAAGCCAATAATTAAACTTAATACCATTACTAATCCGATATGAAAAAATACCCCGCTATAAAGAAAACCTACTAATTGTAATCCAACAGAGGTTAAAATTAACCTGCTAGTAGTCATAATAGCGGTCATACGACTTGGGGCGCCTGTAACAGCGGTTAAAGCTAATGGCCATAAAATATTAATTGGGAATACCACCCCAATAGCTTCTAGTAGTAAAACTAGAGTAATAGTAATTGGGTTGTTAATCTTAAAAATTATTAATAAACAAGTCGCAACAACAAAAATAATTAGTAACCAAATTCCAGAAAAAAGACATTTTTTGGTTCCAAATTGTTTTATTAAGTAGCCGCTAGATAAACTTACAATGGCGAAAAACAAACATAAAGATCCTTGATAGATGCCGAAATTTTTTAGACTTACGTTAAAAGCCTCCATATATAAAATTGGAGATATACCGACAAAAATCCAGTAACTTTGTGTAATAAAACAAATAGTTATAATAAAATAAATTGCAATTTTAGAACTAAATATTGGTTTATATTCTTTTATAGAAATTTTAACAGTATGATTAATTTCGCTTGGTGGTAAAAATAATATGGTTAGAATTAAACAAATAATTCCTAATAATAATAATATAACAAAATTACCTTGCCATTTAAAAAAAAGACAAGTGTAGCTGCCAACAACTGGTGCGAAGGCTATTGCTAAAGTAGCAAAACCATTTAACAATCCAATTTTATGTAGCTGTTCTGTTTGTGGGTAATTATCAATAATTACTAAGAAATTAAGAACTGCTGGTCCTGCAATACCTAATCCTTGCAGTATTCTTCCTAGTAATAGGCACCAATAATGGGTTGCGAATACGCAAAATAAACTGCCTATTATAAAAACAATTAGGCCAGTAATAATAATATTTTTTCTACCATAACGGTCACCAAGATTTCCTACTATTAGTGCGCTTATACACTGAGCGATAAGATTAACACTTAACAACAATTCGACAGTAAATGGAGATAAGTTAAAAACAGTTTGTAATTCTGGGAAACTAGGGGTAAACAAATCTATTTCTGCGCCACTTAAAATAGCTAAAATTAATACAGTAAAAAACATCATAGTTATTAATTATATCTATATTTTAATTATTCAACACGTAAATATTTAGATAAAAAAATTGCTTGAAATACAACAAATATTGTAGTTAAGCCCAGTGTTCCAAATAATTTAAAGTTAACCCAAGTGTTAGTATCAAAATGATATACTATGTATAAATTTAAAGTTCCCATGAATATAAAAAATATTATCCATAATATATTAAGCTTAGCCCAAACTTTTTTAGGTAATTGTAAAGTGTTATTACTCAATTTTTCTAATAATGGTTGTTTGTTAAAAATATGGGTACCTAAGAAAATAATTGCTAGCAGCCAATAAATTGCGGTTGGTTTCCATTTGATAAAAATCTCTTTTTTACAGACTAAAGCAAAGCTGCCTAATATGAATAGGCTTAAAAATGATATTAATTGTAGGTATTGAAATTTGTTAGTTTTGATTTTAGTTATAATTAATTGAATAAAAGACACAAGCATAGCAGCTATAGTCGCAGCCATTAGGTCTTTCCATTTAAAGACCCCAAAAAATATAACTATTGGAAAAAAATCAACTAATAGACTCATAAACATTGATTGTAACATGATTTAAAAAAACTTTAGAAAAATTTTATAAAAAATTTTGGCAATAACTTGCAATTCATCATGGTGAAATACTACACTCTTTGTTAGGGGGTAAACTTAAATGGAGCAACATAATCAACCAACATACATACAGTCATATGAATATGTCAACAAGCAATGTTGTTGTTTTAATATGCGTAAGGTGATGCGAGCAGTAACTCAATACTATGATCGTTACTTGGAGCAATCTGGCATAAGATCTACCCAATTTACCTTATTGGTAGCCTTAGCTTCTACCTCTGCTAAAACTTTAACAGAAATAGCTGAAAGTTTAGTCATGGACAGGACTACTTTAACCCGTAATTTAAAACCACTTGCTAATATGGAATTGATTGCAACCGTACAAACTGTAGATAAAAGATCTAAAGCTTATATTTTAACTGACAAAGGCAAGGCATTAGTACAAACTTGTGTACCTTTATGGCAAGAAGCTCAAAATAGCGTTATAAAAGGCATTGGCTCAGAGAATTATCATGAGATTGTGGTTAGACTAGAAAAATTATTAAGTACGTTAACTTTGCGTAAATAGCGTCAACTTCTCCTATCCTCCTCCTTTCTCCCCGTTATTTGAAAGATAAATAGATGGGGGGAAGATTAAACCCTAGCAAAAAAATATCTTGCATTCTACTTAATCATTGGTATTTATATTGGTTTAAGTACAATAGGAATATTGTTTTTGTTTGGTATTAATTATTTTAACTAAATTTTATATGGGGTAATGTACATGAGTATAACGAATATCATGAATATAGATAAAAATAAACAGAAAGCGCTTGATGCTGCCTTAGCGCAAATTGAAAAGCAATTTGGTAAAGGCTCTGTTATGTTAATGGGAGATAATAAGGTAGTTGGAGATATAGAAGCTATTTCCACTGGTTCTCTCGGGTTAGATATAGCACTAGGTATAGGTGGTTTACCTAAGGGTCGAGTGGTTGAAATTTTTGGTCCAGAATCTTCTGGTAAAACAACCTTAACTTTGCAAGTTATAGCTGAGTGCCAGCGTCACGGTGGAGTGGCAGCGTTTATAGACGCAGAGCACGCTCTAGATCTATCTTATGCAGAAAAGTTATTAGTTAAGGTTGATGAATTATTAGTTTCGCAGCCTGATACTGGTGAACAAGCTTTAGAAATTGCAGATATGTTAGTACGTTCCGGTTCCGTAGATGTAATAGTGATAGATTCAGTAGCGGCTCTTACTCCAAAAGCAGAGATTGAAGGCGAGATGGGAGATCAACATATGGGTCTTCAAGCTAGGTTAATGTCTCAGGCATTACGTAAATTAACGGCAAATATTAAACGGACTAATACTTTAGTAATTTTTATTAATCAAATTCGTATGAAAATTGGTGTGGTTTTTGGTAATCCAGAAACTACAACTGGTGGTAATGCATTAAAGTTTTATTCATCAGTACGGTTAGATATTAGGCGAATTGGTTCTATAAAAGGTGCTGCTAATATTGTAAATAAAGCTACTGGTAAAAAAACTACCGAAGAAGCTGAAATTATTGGTAGCGATACTAGGGTTAAAGTAGTTAAAAATAAAGTTGCTCCTCCGTTTAAACAAGCAGAATTTGAAATTTTTTATGGAACAGGTATTTGTAAAGCTGGTGAAATTATAGATTATTCAGTTAAATTAGGATTAATCGAAAAATCAGGTGCTTGGTATAGTTATGCTGGCAATAAAATTGGGCAAGGTAAAGAAAGTGCGCGACTATTTTTAAAATCAAATATTCAAATTGCCCAAGAATTAGAACAAAAAATTAAAGAACAAATGTTAACTAATTCTAATATACAATTACGCAACTCCAGTAATATTGCTGAAAATAGCCTAGAAAGTTTAGAATTAGAAGAGACAGAACTAGAAGAGTTAGTTTAGTTTATGAATACCAGAGAAATTCGACAATTATTTTTAAACTATTTTAAGAGTAATGGCCACAATATTGTGGCTAGCTCTTCTTTAGTGCCCAAAGATGATCCTAGTTTGTTATTTACTAGTGCTGGGATGGTACAATTTAAAAAAATATTTTTAGGCCAGGAAACAGTAGATTATAAGCGAGCTACTAGTTGTCAAAAGTGTTTGAGAGCTGGAGGTAAGCATAATGATTTAGAAAATGTAGGGTTTACGTCTAGACATCATACTTTTTTTGAGATGTTAGGTAATTTTAGTTTTGGTGATTATTTTAAAAAAGAGGCAATTTTTTATGCCTGGGAATTTATTACTAAACAATTAAAAATTTCTCCTGAAAAATTATGGATTACGGTATATAAAGATGATCCAGAATCAGCAAATATTTGGCTGCAAGATATTAAAATCGATCCTAATAGATTTTCTAAGTGTGATGAAGATGAGAATTTTTGGGCCATGGGCGATACTGGACCATGTGGTCCTTGTACAGAAATTTATTATGATCATGGCCATAATTTTGTTGGTAATCCACCAGGATTAGGCGATCCTGGTGAAAGGTATGTAGAAATTTATAATCTAGTTTTTATGCAATATAATCGGACTGTAGATGGAGAATTACACGCTTTACCTCGTCCTTGCGTAGATACTGGTATGGGTTTAGAACGGGTAGCTGCAGTAATGCAAGCTGTACATAATAATTATGAAATCGATATATTTGTTGAATTAATTAAAGAGATAGCTGAATTATTAGAGATTACTGATTTAAAACATGCATCATTGCGGGTTATAGCGGATCATTTGCGTGCTTGTGCATTTTTAATAGTAGATGGAATAACACCAACTAATGAAGGGCGTGGCTATGTATTGCGGCGTATTATGCGACGAGCAATTAGACATGGGTATAAATTGGGCAGAAAGCAGCCATTTTTTTATTTGTTAGTTAAAAAAATTGCTAATATTATGGGGCAAGATTTTCCTGAATTAAAAGAATATAGAAGCAAAATAGAAAAAATATTTTTAACTGAAGAGCAACAATTTGCTAAAACTTTAGAACATGGTATATCGTTGCTTCAGACAGAAATTAATCATGCTACTAATAATATTATAAATGGCGAAATTGTCTTTAAATTATACGATACTTATGGGTTTCCTGTAGATTTAACTAGCGATGTAGCTAGAGAGCATCTGATGACATTAGATATGGTTGGATTTGAAAATGCCATGTTGCAACAAAAAACTCGTGCTCGGCAAGTAAATAAATTCCATGATTTAAATTTAAACTTAGAAAATTTAGCAGAAACTAAATTTGTTGGATATGATCAAAATAAAAGTCAATCTAAAGTTTTACAAATTTTTGATTATAGTACCAACAAAACACTTAACAATTTAAAATTTGGAGAAATGGCTAAAATAACTCTGGATGTTACGCCATTTTATGCACAAAGCGGTGGGCAAGTTGGAGATACAGGAATTTTATTAGTCGATGGTGGCACTAAATTTACAGTAACAGATACTCAGAAAATAGGTAATGCTCATATTATCCATATTGGTAAATTAGAAACGGGCATGTTAAAAGTTGGTGAGGTTGTTTCGGCGGAAGTAGATATAAGTAGGCGTCAAAAAATTAAATTAAACCATTCCGCTGCACATTTATTGCAAGCTGCATTACGGGTAGTATTAGGTGGACATGTTAAACAAAAAGGTTCAGAGGTTGATGATCAAAGATTACGTTTTGATTTTGAACATTTTCAACCATTGACTGCTATAGAGATTGTAGCCGTACAACGGTTAGTTAATGAAAAAATTCGTGATAATATTGCAACAACCACATCTATTATGACAGTTAAAGAGGCAGTAGCTAAAGGAGCCATTGCATTATTTGATGAAAAATATCAAGATTTAGTGCGAGTGTTAAATATAGGAGGTGGATTTTCTGTAGAGTTATGTGGTGGTACCCATGTCAACAGAAGTGGTGATATAGGTTGCTTTAAAATTGTCACTGAAGAAGCTATTGCATCAGGTACTCGTCGAATTGAAGCTATAACTGGCGAACAAGTTATAAATTATATTTGTGATAGCCAAATGTTAATACAAAACACATTAAAATTATTAAAAATTTCTGATGTGAATTTAATTAATAACTACATAGAACAGTTGTTACATAAAAATAAAGAACTAGAAAAACATTTAGATTTAAACGAGAAAAAAAATCTTACTTTGCAAGTTAATAGTTTAATATCTCAGGTTAAAACAACTTCTAATGGTGTAAATGTTTTGGTAACAAGTGTAAATATTAATCCTAAATATTTAAAATTAGCAATCGATCAGTTAAAGCAATCTCTAACAACAGCAGTAATTATTTTAGGTTGTGAATATAATTCTAAAGCCATAATTATAGTTGGAGTTACCAAAAATATAACAAAAGAAATTTCTGCAGTAAATTTAATTAAATATGTAGCTACCTTTATAGATGGAAAAGGTGGCGGTAGAGAAGATTTGGCTGAAGCTAGCGGTAATAATTTTAAAAATTTAAAGGAAGCATTAAGTGCTGGATATACTAAAATAATGGAACAATTATAAATAAGGCAGGAGCTAAATATTTATGTCTATAATGGTAAAAAAATTTGGTGGATCATCGGTTGCTAATATCGAAAGAATAGAGGTTGTTGCAGAAAAAATTTTTCAATTTTATCAAAAAAAACAGCAAGTAGTAGTAGTAGTGTCTGCTATGCAAGGTGAAACAGATAAATTGGAAAGCTTAGCGTATCAAATTACCCCTGATCCAGATAGCAGGGAAATGGCAGCATTATTGGCAACAGGGGAGCAATTAACAATATCATTATTATGTATAGCGCTTATTAAACGTGGTTGTCCAGCTCGTTCTTACACCGGGTTGCAGCTTGGTATACAAACAGATGGAGCGGGTTTTAATAAATCTAGGGTTAAAAACATTGATCCTAATAAGATTTATCAAGATTTACAAGCCGGAATGGTAGTAGTTGTAGCTGGGTTTCAGGGGGTAGATATTGAGGGCAATATTACTACATTAGGTAGAGGTGGTTCGGATACTACGGCAGTTGCTTTGGCAGCAGTATTACAAGCTAAAGAGTGTCATATTTATACAGATGTAGATGGGGTTTATACAGCTGATCCTAACATAGAACCAAATGCTAAAAAGCTAGATAGTATTGATTTTTCTGAGATGCTGGAGTTATCGGGTTTAGGTGCTAAAGTAATGCAAATTAGAGCAATTGAGTTAGGTGGTTATTATAATATGCCTATTAGGGTTTTATCTTCGTTTAATCAAAAAGATAATGCAGGTACATTAATTGCTGAATGTAAAAATAATTTGGATTACCAACAAGTAGCTAAAATTGCCACTCTTCGCAAGCAAATAAAAATTTTTGTACAAAAAATTGAACATAAAAATATCTTATTGATTTTAAAAAATCTTGCTGATTCTCATATAGAATTTGATATGTTGACTAATCACGATAACGTATTATCGTTTACAATTAGTAGCAAATACTTAGATCAATGTAAATCCATTGTAAATGGCTTGATAGGTCAAAAAGATATAGCTAATTATATACAGGTAGCTAAGTTATCTTTGGTTGGCCTCGGCCTTAATTCTAACCCAGAACTGATAGCTAAGGTCTATAGCAGCCTATATCAAGAAGATATAGTTATTCAGCAAGTAATTACTTCAGAAATTAAAGTATCTATATTATTAAACGAAACAGATCTAGAGTTAGCTATTAAAATTTTACATAAAGCTTTTTCTCTTATGCCTATGGATTCTTTTATAAAAGAGGAGGAATTAGGAAGAAATTAATTATCATTATTGACATATCATATCAAACAGTGTGCAATAATTATTTTTATAAAACTTATAATTTACAAAATGGAGATTTACAAATGTTGATTTTAACTAGAAGGATTGGGGAAAGTTTGGTTATTGGAGATAATGTTACGATAGCGGTATTAGGGGTAAAAGGTAATCAAGTTAGAATTGGCGTAAATGCTCCCAAAGAAGTTTCTGTACATAGAGAAGAAATCTATAAGCGTATTCAAGAAGAAAAATTGAATAAAAATAATTCTGAGGACAAAGACGACTTTGACTCCGAATAAAAATTGTAATAGGCTACCTGAATAAATCTATAGGAGAGATGGCCGAGCGGCTGAAGGCGCTCCCCTGCTAAGGGAGTATGGGGTCTTATAACTTCATCGAGGGTTCGAATCCCTCTCTCTCCGTAGTTATATAAAAGAGCGCCCGTAGCTTAGCTGGATAGAGTACCTGGCTACGAACCAGGCGGTCGGGAGTTCGAATCTCTCCGGGCGCGTTAAAAAATTTTAGTATAAAATTATTAAAGACTATTCAAGGAGGAAGCGTCTTGTTAGCAGAATACGCAATATTATCTAGGGAAACATATTTAATAAATTCTGGGGAAGTAACATATAATTTACCTGAGGGATGGCGGGTTCAAAGATTAAAAGATCCTACAGATAAAGGTATTTGGGGTAATCGTTATGTTGTGTTTATTAATGACGAAAAAAAGAAGATAGTTTTATCAGTTAGAGGGACCAATAACATATTTAATGTCATTACTGATGTTGGTTTAGCTTTGTCTAGAATTAATAATGAGTCTTTTATTCCGCCCGGACAGAGTGAATTAGATAATTTAGCGGAAGAGATTTTAAGATCAAATTTAGTTAAAACACAAAATTATAATTTTAAGATAATAGGCCATTCTCTCGGAGCGGTTATGGCTGAATTATCAGCTGTTAAATTCGGTATAGAGTGCATAGGTTTCGAGAGTCCTGGATCTTTAAATATTATGCAACGGCATCCTAACATTTACTCTCGAGAAAATTTTGAATTAATAACAAGCTATTTAAGTGCACCTAATATTATAAATACTTTAAATTCACATCCCGGAACGATTTATAGGATGTATTTGCCTCATACTAAAGGTTTAAATGGGTGGCATATTGCGGAATGTTTATTAAATTCCATGTGTACCGGTGCTAGTTGTGTTTCTGTTAATGCTATGCCGATTATGTTATTTAGTAAGCAAGCTACAAAAGAATTGGCAAAACAAATTGTTAAAAAAAGTTTTTTGGTTGCTTCTGGAACAAAATTGGGAAGCAAGTTTATTAATTGGCGCGATGAGGTAGCTTGGTTAAAAACACAACACGAAATAGATAACATAGTTGATGGTTTGAATAATAAAGTAATAATTTCTAAAATGGCTTCTTGGCCTACAATTTGGGAAGAATTAAAAGGAAGTAAATTAGTAGCTTTAGCTAGAGACTTTTTTCCTTTACAAAAAGATAGGCCAGGAATTAGAAATGTTTTTGATGAGAACGGAATGAGGGAAGCTAGGATTAAACGTATAAAAGGTTATAAAGAAGCAGAAGAAGTAACAAGAAATAACAATAAAAATTTTTTTAAATATAGATTAATATATTAACATAAAGTTATTTCTGACAGGTGGTTGGTAGATAAGTATTAGCTATATTAGTAGCAGTACAAGTTATACTAAACATGCCATTAGAAGAAGCCCCTGGACTACTAACGTTAAGTTGTAAATTTAAGCTATTACCCCTAAGCACTGCTGCTGAAGAGGTAGAGCTGAAACTAGCAGATATAGATATACTGCTAGCAGTTGTAGTCAAGGTTACATTGCTAACAACATCGTTGCCAGAGTTAGTGCTATAGTTTCCTCCAATTTGAACCATACTAGATGGCATGGTGCTATTTTCAATATAATAATTTTGTGCTGCATGTACATATTGGTCTAATATATGCATAGCGGCAGTTACTTGGGATCTAGCAGTATATTGTGGGTAAGTATATGCTGCAACGCCTATTAAAAGTCCAATAATA
Organism: Gammaproteobacteria bacterium; assembly: GCA_050012295.1. Lineage (GTDB taxonomy): Bacteria > Pseudomonadota > Gammaproteobacteria > UBA6186 > Azoamicaceae > UBA6186. The sequence goes on along the minus strand of JBEKHL010000001.1, from coordinate 74,222 downwards.
CAAATAGCAACTAGTATTTCTATCATCGAGAAAGCTTTTGTAGTTTTATTTTTTACGTACATAGGTTAAACCTAGGTTATTCATTGGGGCTTGTCAATTATCATATTGAGAACTATTTTAGTTATTATGTCTGGTTACCCACAAAAAATAAATTTATCTCATGAAAAACTAGTAAAGTTTATAAATAGTTTTCATGAACAAGAGATGTCAAATTATAAGGAAATACATAATTTTTCTGGATGTTATACATTAGATGAGCTTAAGCAATATTTAAGTAGTTTAATAACGGCTGTTGATGCTAAAAAACATGAATTTTTAGATAAAGAAAACTATACGGTGTTTTTTTGGTTGCATAGTTATAATTATGCAATTGCATTAGGTTATGATGTTATAGCAAAAAATTGGAGTATTATTGACGAAAATCAATTATCAAATGGTATTCTTGATTTTAATATTAGCAAACCAGAAAATATAGAAAAAATGGCAGAAACGATATTAAAAATTTTTGATGATGTTTATGATGTGTTCTTGCCTGCAAATAAAGGATTATTAAATAATAACAAACCTAATGGAAGCAATAAGTTGGTAGGTTTTTCAACAAGAATTTTTTGTGATAAAGCATCTAAAGCGTTTAATAATAGTGATGTAAATTTTTTAGATAATAGTTTAAGAGAAGATATGTCTTGGCAAGAAATACATGATTATAATTCTACAACCAATCAATTGCGCATGAGTTTAATAGGTTCATACTGGTTATATATAGCTGCTCAAAATGGCTATGCAGATATAGTAAAATTGTTATTGCAAAATAATAAGGTAAATGTAAACGCTGTAACTAAGTTGGGTAAAACCTCGTTATATATAGCTATTGAAAATGGTCATAAAGAAATAATTAAAATGATTTTAGCAAACGAAAAGACAGACGTATACGCTAAACATACTAGTACAACAGGGTTCGAGATAGCTTATAATAGCGCTAATAATAGCGATGATGCACATGTAGTGAAAGAGCCTTTAAAAACTGAGAAAGCCAATACTAATAATTATGTTGATTTAGGCGAAATGGTTTTATATATGGCCGTTCTAAATGGGCATGTGGATGTAGTAAAAGAGTTCTTGAAAAATAAAAACAAAGATATAAATGCTGTAATTAAGCATGGTAAAACTCCATTATATATAGCTATTGAAAATGGACATATAGAAGTAGTTAAAGAAATTTTAAACAGTATAGATGTAATAAAAGAACAGGAATATACATCACTTCTAGATGTGGCTAATACAAAAGCAAAAGAAAATGACAATAAAAAGGCAGACTATGAATATATAATTAATTTATTGGGATTTAAATTATCTAAAGGACAGAATAAGCAAGATATTAAAACTAACGGCACTAAAAAGCCCTTAGATTTAGGTAAAGTTGCTAATATAATTTCTAGTTTTAAGCCAAAAAGCAAAGACCAAAAATAAAACACACCGAAACTCTATGCGTATTCAGTTATACATAGATTTGGTGGTAATCCTTTAAAATATATGTTAATTTTAACTTTAAATTTAGATTTAAATTATTTTTTTACAAAATAGATCATAATTATAAATAATGATTAGCAATATACCATCCATAGTAGAAATAGAAAAAGTTACTTTTCTAAGAAAAGAAAAGCTTATCTTGGACCAAGTTGATGTTAGGATCCCGAAAGGGAAGATAACTGCAATTATGGGACCATCTGGTTGTGGTAAAACTACTTTGTTGCGTTTAATTGGAGGACAAATATTACCAGAGCAGGGTATGGTTAGAGTTCTAGGATCACAGATAACCAATATATCACGTAAAGATTTATATAAATTGCGTAAGCAAATGGGAATGTTATTTCAAAGTGGAGCTTTATTTACAGATTTAAGTGTATTTGAAAATGTTGCTTTTCCATTACGTGAACATACCAATTTACCGGAAGATATGGTTAAAGATCTAGTATTTATGAAATTAGAAGCGGTTGGGTTGCGTGGGGCCCATTCGTTGATGCCTTCGGAACTGTCGGGAGGGATGGTTAGGAGAGTAGCCTTAGCAAGGGCAATTATTTTAGATCCACATTTAATTATGTATGATGAGCCTTTTACAGGGCAGGATCCTATATCTATGGGAGTATTGGTTAAATTGATAAAATTGTTAAACGACCTATTGGGTTTAACAACTATATTAGTATCACATGATATTCATGAAACACTAAGCATTGCTGATTATGTATATTTAATTTCTAATGCCAGAGTGGTGGAGTGTGGTACCCCCGAAGAATTACAAAACAGTAGTAATCCATGGGTGCAGCAATATATATTGGGGTTACCAGATGGGCCGGTACCCTTTCATTATCCTGCTAATAACTATAGAGATGACTTGTTTTCATGTTAAATCAACAATTATTATTTATTATCAATCAATCTGGGCATGTAGCAATATCTTTTATCAGTAAAGTCGGTAGTGCAACTTGTATGTTGTTTAATGCTATAGTATGTATCCCGGATTTTAAAAAAGGTTTTCATAGGCTATTAAAGCAAGTATATTTTGTTGGAGTATTGTCATTAGTTATTATAATGTTATCCGGTGTATTTATTGGTATGGTTTTAGGGCTGCAGGGCTATACTATACTGGTGAAATTTGGCGCGGAACAAGCATTAGGGCAAATGATAGCGTTGAGCTTAGTGCGAGAATTAGGACCAGTAATGACAGCATTGTTATTTGCAGGTAGAGCTGGTTCAGCTCTTACTGCAGAAATTGGGTTAATGAAGACAACTGAGCAACTATCATCTATGGAGATGACTGGGGTTGATCCTTTACAAAGGGTAATTGCTCCAAGATTTTGGGCTGGGCAAGTTTCTATGCCAATTTTAGCTTTAATTTTTAATGCAATAGCTGTGGTTGGTGGTTATTGTGTCGGGGTTGAATGGTTAGGGGTAGATAATGGTAGTTTTTGGTCTAATATGCAAAATGCAGTAGATTTTAGAGCAGATGTAGTAAATGGTATAATAAAAAGCATAGTGTTTGGAATTTCTACAACCTGGATAGCAGTGTTTCAAGGAATTGATTGTGTGCCTACCTCGGAAGGTATAAGTAGAGCTACTACAAATACAGTAGTATTTTCTTCGCTAGTGATTTTAGGGTTAGATTTCTTTTTAACAGCGGTAATGTTTCGTGGAAATTAAGGTATGAAAACAAAAATAATAGAGTTTTGGGTTGGATTGTTTGTAATATTAGGAATTTGTTCATCATTAATGCTAGCATTGCAAGTTAGTGGGTTAACAAGTGTTTATCATGAAAAAGGCTATATTTTAAAGGCAGTATTTAAAAATATTGGTGGATTAAAAGTAAAATCAAAGGTTACTATTAATGGCGTTAAAGTTGGAATGGTAGCAAAAATTAGTTTAATATATGATGAGTTCAATGAATATCAAGCATTAGTAGAGATGGATATTAGTAAAATATACCATAATCTTCCAAGAGATTCATCAGCCAAGATTTTAACAGCAGGGTTATTGGGAGATAATTATGTTGGTATAGAGCCAGGTATGGAAGATGCATTTCTTAAGCCGGGAGATGTAATAGAATTAACTCAACAAGCAGTATTATTGGAAGATTTAATTTCAAAATTTGCAGTTGGATCTAATAGTTCAGGGAAGAAAGAATAAAGTAAGCAAAGGAAAAATAAGGGGTTATTAATATGCGTCATGTTATATTTAAAATTATAGTTTTTATTAGTATATTTGGATGTACGTCTGTTTTTGCGGTGGATTCTACTGCTCCTGCTCCTACTGAAAATACTATCCCAAGAAAAGATCCAGTGCAGTTTTTACATTCTATAACAGATCGAGTATTAACTCAGTTAAAGCATTATCAAGGAGAAAAACATAAAACTAATGAAGAGATATGCAAAATAGTAGATAATTTTATTTTACCCAATGTTGATTTTGATGAAATGTGTAAATGGATCGCTGGCCGTAGCAATTGGAGTAAAGCTGCTGATGCTGAACAAAATGAATTTATTAAAGAATTAAAAAAATTACTTACTAGGACCTATTCTTCTACTTTGAGTAGTTATTCTGAAGAAAAAATAGAATTTCAAAATTACAATGGAGATCTTAATGCTAAGCGTATTCAAATAAAAAGTACGGTAGTTCGTCCTGACAAAGATAATTTGTCAGTTGATTATAGATTAATATCTGTGGAAGATTCTTGGAAAGTTTATGACGTAATAATAGAAGGAGTAAGCATTTTACAAGGGTTTAGAGCACAATTCAGCGATGATATAAGAATGCATGGTTTAAAAGTAGTATCAGCTAAAATTAGGAGTCATAATAATCAAAATTTAAAAAAGCCGGAAAATGTAAGTGAATAATGCAAAATTGTAACATTGTTATCCATGAAAATAATTTGTATTTAGAAGGTATGATTAATTTTGATAATGCAAAAGGGATTATGTTGCTTGGCTGTCAAACAATAGCCAATTTGGAAGTAATTAATATTAATTTACGAGATCTTAAAGCGTCTGATAGTAGTGGTTTAGCAGTTATATCTGCATGGGTTAGGTATGCTGAAAGTCATAAAAAAAATATTAAAATTCATGAAATGCCAAAATTTTTATCTGATTTAGGTAAAGTCAGTGGTTTAGATCAAATGTTTCCTGTAATATCGTATCATGAGTAAATTATCAATAATTGGCGGTACACCGTTAACTGGGGAAATAAAAATATCTGGTTCAAAAAATGCAGTGTTACCAATTTTAACAGCGACATTATTAGCCGATCAAATAGTTACTATTTCTAATATTCCTCATTTGCATGATGTAACAACTATTATGGAATTATTAGCTCAACTGGGAGTGAGGTTGACTGTTGATGAAAAGCTTAATATCCAAGTGGATGCTAGAAAAATAAATAATTATTGTGCTCCATACGAATTAGTAAAAACCATGCGAGCTTCAATTTTAATTTTGGGGCCGTTAGTCACTAAATTTGGTGAGGCAAAAGTGTCTTTACCAGGTGGGTGCGCAATCGGCCCTAGACCGGTAGATCTGCACATTAAAGGTTTAGAGGCAATGGGAGCGTCGATTAGTATAGAAGATGGTTATATAAAAGCTACGTGTAAGCGTGGTAAGTTAAAAGCAGCTCAAATTATATTTGATACAGTTACAGTTACTGGTACAGAGAATTTAATGATGGCAGCAACTTTAGCTACAGGGACTACTGTATTAAAAAATGCAGCATGTGAGCCAGAAGTACAAGATCTAGCTAATTTTTTAAATAAAATGGGAGCTAGAATTTCTGGTATTGGCACTGATACTTTGGAAATTGAAGGAGTGGAATCTTTATCTGGCTGTCAGTATTCAGTAATTGCGGATCGGATTGAAGCCGGGACTTATTTAGCTGCAGCCGCGTTAACTAGGGGTAAAATAAAAATTAAACAAGTTAATATTAACAATTTAGAATCAGTATTATTTAAATTAGAGGCGGCAGGTGCTCATATTAGTCATGATCAAAATTCTGTAACCTTAGATATGAGAGGAGAGTTACCTAGAGCAATAGATATTTGTACTGCACCATTTCCTGGATTTCCTACAGATTTACAAGCACAATTTACTACTTTAAATTGTGTAGCTAATGGTTCAGCTACGATTACTGAGACAGTATTTGAAAATAGATTTATGCATATTGAAGAGCTTAGGCGTATGGGAGCTGACATTTTAGTGCGCGGTAATTCAGCTTTTTGTAAAGGTAATAATGTCCTTAAAGCAGCTCAAGTTATGGCAACTGATTTGCGTGCTTCAGCTTGTTTAGTATTGGCAGGGTTAGCGGCTGTTGGCAAAACTATTATTAATAGAATTTATCATATAGATCGCGGGTATGAGTGTATAGAGGAGAAGTTACGGCAATTAGGTGCTAATATTACAAGAGAAATTGGATAAAAATATATGTCAAATATAGATTTAGATATTAAAAATACTAGTGAAGAGCATATAATAGAACGTCATAAAAGACGTGGAATTTATTTATTTCCTAATATAATAACAACAGCAGGTCTTTTTGCTGGGTTTTATGCAATAGTTGCTGCCATGAAAGCTAATTTTGAGTTAGCATGTATGGCTTTGTTTGCAGCAGCGGTTTTGGATAACTTAGATGGTAGAGTAGCTAGATTAACTGGTACTCAAAGCGCTTTTGGGGCTCAGTATGATAGCTTATCAGATATGGTTTGTTTTGGTATGACGCCAGCACTAATGGCATATAGTTGGGGTTTGCAGTATTTAGGTAAAATTGGTTGGTTAGTAGCATTTATGTATGTTGCAGCTACTGGTTTGCGTTTGGCTAGATTTAATTTGTCTGAAAATCAAAATTCGGATAAAAAATTTTTTATTGGGTTACCTTGTACTTCAGCTGCAGCGGTAATTGCTGGTATGGTTTGGGTTGGTACGGATTTTGATATTCCAGGTAAAACTATTAGCGAAATAGCAGCGTTAGTTGTAATGGCGTTATCTTTATTAATGGTTAGCAATTTACGTTATCATAGTTTTAAAGAGGTAGATCTTAAGGGTAATGTTCCATTTATAACTATTTTTTTAGTAGTGTTTATTTACGCTTTAATCGCTTGGGATCCTCCTAAAATTTTATTTAGTATTTTCTTTTTATACATGTTGTCTGGGTTATTTGGGTTTTTTAGAAGGAAATTACCATCTTCTAAACAAAATCAATCAAAAATTATAGCAATTAAATAGAAGCTATTTTTTATGAATTTTTGGGTAGCTAAAAGTACATTGTTTCCATTTGCAGCAACTGTAATTAATAAACAATCGGTATGTTTAGCGATTTTACCCATTAAAAAATCATTATATAAGGCCGATTGTAAATATATAGAGATTAAAAATTTACAACAAAAAATGTTGTTAGTATTAGATTTGTTAAAAGAACAATTAACAACAGTAACATTTTATTATAATGAAAATAACAAAGAACAATTTTCTTTAGAACAAAAAAATAGCCTAACTAAAAAAATTTTGACTTATTGTGAGCAAACAAAATTGATTTTACAATTTGGTAGTTTAAATTTTTTAGATCTTGACTATTTAAATTTAAAAAAAATTGTTATTTCTACAGTTTTGCATCCAGAAGATTTATTACAAAACCAGGGAAATAAACGGCAAGCTTATCAAGATTTATTATTATGCAAAACCAAATTATCGATTCTGTAATAATTAGAAAAGCAGAAGAACAGGATTTTGAACAAATATTAAATATTGAAAATCAAGTTGCCATAGATCCTTGGCCTAAAGAAATATTTATTAGTTGTGCTGCATTGTATAATGCTGTTGTGGTTACGGTTGAACAAGTAATTGTGGGATATGGAGTTGTTGCTATATATAATTCTATTGATGAATCACATATTTTAAATTTAGCAGTGGCGCCTAGTTGGCAACAAATTGGTATAGGTAGTAAGTTAATATATTATTTAATAAATTTGTGTGGCAATAAAATTTTTTTAGAAGTGCACAAAAATAATTTACCTGCTATTAATTTATATAAAAAGTTTAATTTTGTTGAGATGTATATTAGAAAAAATTATTACAATACTAAAAACGGTAAGCAGGATGCATTAGTGTTAAGTTTAGAAAAATTAAACATAGCACAATCTTAAAGTTTTAACAATTCGAAATATTTTTCGTAAATAAGAGCGGCGTCTCCAATATCATTTAAAATTTGTGATCTTTTCATAGTACTATGATCCGGGTAAAGAAACGTATCGAGTCTAATGTTTTCTGGTAATAATTGCATGCCAGCTAAATTAGAAGTTGAAAACCCACTAAGTAAAGCAATGTCTTTAGCTACAGATGCTTGTAATAAAAAATCGATAAATTGATGAGCGTATTTTATATGTTTTGCTCCTTTAGGGATAGCTAAACAATCTAATGCAATAAGAAAGCCGTCTTGAGGATATATAAGAGTAAGAGCTGGGTTTTCTTGTTTAGCAAGAAAAAGATCACCATTCCAGCCCATGCCAATGGTAATATCTTCATCTAGATAAATAGAACGTTGTGCTTCAGTATTAAATAATTTAATGTTATCCATTAATAGTTTTAATTGTTCAAATGCTTCTTTAATATGGTCTGGGTTAGTGTCATTTATGGAATAGCCTAATTTCATTAGAGCCATAGCAAATGTTTCTCTGGTGTCATCAAATACTAGCAATTGATCTTTATATTTTGGATCCCATAATATTTTCCATGAAACTAAAGAAGCATTTTTAAATTCATGGTGATATTTTTTATTAATTGCAATTCCGGTAGTGTTGTATAAGTAAGGCAGGCTGTACTCATTATGTGGATCGTATTCTCTATTTAAAAAAGCAGGATTAATATTTTTAAGATTAGTTAATTTAGATTTATCTATTGGTTGAATTAATTGCTGTTGTACCATTCTATTTATAAAATAAGTAGATGGCATAATAATATCGTATCTAGCATCAGGATCGGCTTTTAATTTTGCGTATAATACTTCGTTGCTTAAATAAGTTGAGTGGTGAATACGAATTCCTGTTTGTTTTTCAAATTGTTGTATAGTAGTTTCTGGTAAATAACCAGCCCAAGTATATACATTAAGTATTTTATCTTCTGCGTATATGGGGTTAATTATTAAGTTTAATAATAATAAACTAAAGCTAAAATACATTTTCATTTTGGTTTTTTCCAGCTAATCAATTGATAAATTAGTACTATTATTATCGTAATAATAAACATTACCGAACATAAAGCATTAATTTCTGGTTTTATACCAACTCTTACCATTGAAAAAATTTTTAATGGTAAGATATCGAACTCCGGTCCGGTAACAAAAAAACTTATAATTACATCGTCCATAGATAAAGTAAAACTTAATAGCCAACCAGCTAAAATGGCTGGCCAAAGTAACGGTACTAGAATTTTGGTAAAAATAGTACTATCGGTTGCACCTAAATCTTTGGCAGCTTCAATCAAATTTTTATCGCTTCCTATTAAACGAGAGTACACTGTTGTTGTTACAAAAGGTATACAAAATGTAATATGAGACAATAATAAAGACCAAAACCCCAAAGGCATTTTGATAGAAGAAAAAAGAATTAATAAAGAAATTCCAGTAACGATATCAGGAGAAACAATTAATATAAAAAGCAAACTATGTAATAGTTTTTTACCAAAAAATTTATATCTATAAAAAGAAACTGCAGCTATAGTTCCAATGATCGTAGCTACCGTAGCAGATAAAATAGCTATTGTTAATGAATGTAGAGCGACAATTTGTAGATCAGTGTTTTGTAATAAACTTTGGTACCACTGTAATGTAAAGCCTTTCCAAATTAACGAAAAAGAAGAATCATTAAAAGAATAGACAATAAGTACCAAAATAGGGATGTATAAAAACAAATAAATTAATGTTAAATAAAATGATTTAATAAATCTGTTATTCATAATTTATAATAACTCTTGTTGATGTGGGTGGCGTTTCCAGTAAATTAGTAAAACCATACCCATAAATAAGGTTAACGCTACACTGATGGCAGCTCCCATAGGCCAATCACGGGCAGCTAAGAACTGATTTTGAATAATATTACCAATTAGTATTGTTTTAGCCCCACCTAATAAATCTGGGATATAAAACATTGTCATTGCTGGTAAAAACACTAAAACACAACCGGAAAATATCCCTGGAGAGGTTAGTGGTACTATGATTTTTAGAAATACTTGATGTCTTTTGGCGCCTAAATCTTTAGCTGCATCAATAATTCTTATATCTAATTTTTCAATGCTAGCATATAAAGGTAAAATCATTAATGGTAATAGCGTATAAATTAAACCAATTAGAGTTGCAGTATTGGTGTACATTATTTGAATTGGGGTTTGTATAATGCCAGACCATAGTAACAATTTATTGAGAATGCCATGCGTTTTTAAAATTGCGATGATTGCATAGCTACGAATTAAAGAACTTGTCCAAAATGGAATAATCACCAATAGTAATAGTATATTTTTATATCGTTCAGTTGTTCGTGCTATTAGGTAGCTAAAAGGGTATCCTAAAATTAAACAACCAAGAGTACAGAACCCGGCTAGCATAAACGAGCGTCCAAAAACTTGTAAATAATATGAATTAAACAAACGTAAATAATTAGATATGGTTAATTGCAAACGTACTAATTCATTGTCGCCTTGAATTAATATACTAGTTATCAACAAAAAAAAGCTTGGAATTAGAGCAAAAATTGCTAACCAAAACCATATGGTTGTTATAGAAAATTTTCTAAATAATTTATTTTGGCTCATCTGATAAAATAACTTCCCATCCTGTTCGCCAATATACCCAGACAGCTTCTCCTGGTCGAAAATCTAATTTTTCATCATCTTCATTAAAAAATTGTGTTGCTAAAATTTGAGTACCAGTTTTGAGTTTTAAAATTAAATCAACGGTAGAGCCTTTATAAATAACTTGAGCAACGGTTGCAGAATACATGTTTTTTGAATCAGAGACTTCACTTGCTCCCCAAACTTCTAAATCTTCTGGGCGTAATAAAGTGTAAAGTTTTTGTTCTGATGTAAATTTTTTGGTGTTTTTAAGAGTAAATTGCATGCCTTCGATTTCAACTTGTAAATAGTTATCGTTTGCCTGTAAGACAGTAGTATTAAATATATTAACTTCACCAATAAATTTTGCGACATGCAAATTTTGTGGTTCTTCGTAAACTTCGCGAGGGGTTCCTATTTGTTCAATAATACCGTGATTCATAACAACCACTCTATCGGCAGTTGAAAGAGCTTCTTCTTGGTCGTGAGTAACTAAAATAAATGTTATGCCTAATTGTGCTTGTAGTTGTTTTAATTCTAGTTGCATAGTTTTACGTAAACTATAATCTAACGAGCTTAAAGGCTCGTCTAGTAATAAAACTAATGGTTGATTTACTACAGCGCGAGCAATGGCTATTCGCTGTTGTTGTCCGCCGCTTAGTTGGCTTGGTTTACGGTTAGCAAAGTTATCTAACTTTACCATTCTTAAAGCTTCGCGTACTCTGTGCTCTATTTCTGGTTTTGGTAGATTTTTGCAACGAAGCCCAAAGGCAACATTATCAAAAACATCCATATGTGGGAAAAGTGCATAACTTTGAAATACTGTATTAACATGCCTTAAGTGTGGAGCAAGGCCAGATACATCTTTACCGTTCATTAGGACTGTACCATTACTAGGGGTTTCGAACCCAGAAATTAATCGTAGCAGGGTGGTTTTACCACATCCAGATGGACCTAAAATAGTTAAAAATTCGCTGTTTTTTACTTCTAAATCAATATCTTGTAAAACAGGATGTTCTTTGTAGTATTTCGATACGTTTTTTAATTCAATAATATTTGCTGTCATTTTAGTTCTCGAGGGTTTGGGTTAGAGCAGATTGTTAAATAGAATGTAGCGTTTGTCAATGTTATATATGGTTGCATCGTATGTTGTTATTTAGTTAAATAGTTGCAGTAATGGTTATTATTGATCAATGGCCATTTTCATGTAAGTATGAATACATAAATATCAATAATAAATTAAAGAAGAGGAGAATGTTTTATGCCTACAAAGATATATTCTGGTCCAATTAACAAAAATGCATATTGTGATGAATCTGGAAAAAATTTTGTATCGGTTGAACGTGATTTTACCGAAGGCTTTTCTCTTCACATGCGCTCAGTAGTTGAGGGTGATCGTAATGCAGTACACAATATAGTTGCTGCAAATGCTCGTGGAAATATCGATCAACAAAGACACGCTGTATACCTTTATCAGGTTGATAGTAACGGAAATCTTTGTAATTATGACTATACCAACACTTGGTTTAAGCAAAGTTTAGATAAGCTAGGTGTTACTTCTAGCTCACCGCTAGCTGAAAATATTGCTGCATTAAGTACTATTACTGATGCTACTGAATTAACAAAAGTAAGAAATTTTTGCTCTGCACCTTTTCAATGGTTGAAGTTTTCTGTGACCTGGAATGATGATAGCGTAAAACCGATAGATGGATTTATTGTGCTAAAAAAAATGCCTAGAGCAGTCTCGTTCTTACCAGCACAAGAAACATTACTAAAGGTTTATGAAAAACTAGGCTTAATATCAGCCCCAAATAACGATGAGTCAATTAAATGGGTTGGACAACATCGTACCATAAACGATGCGGCAATGTTAGAAATGAGAGTTTTAGATAATCCTGATGCAGCTCTTCCTACCAATGTTTTAAAATCCGTAATAGATACTACGGTAACTTTTTGTGAACAAATGACTAATGATGGATATGTTGCTCATTATCCTACCGATCTAATAAAAGATAAAGCTATAGGTGTAATGTGTTACTCTGCTAGTGATGTACAAGCTCCTGCATATAGGGAAGCAGGTTTTATGGAAGTACAAGATCCAAGTATAGAACAGCTTTTCCCAGGACCTGATGCTTCAGCAACTAATGAATGTGCTGGATATGGTAATGCTCTTAGAAAAGAAACAGGTGGTCGGCTTTTCTTTCGTAATTTTGATAATCATAGAAACACCTCATTTGTTGACGATGCCACTACAATAACACTTAATGCTAATACGGTAGGATCCTCACCAGTAGTAAGGTTACATGCGGAAGATGTTAACCCTGCACTTCCAGATATATTCCGTAAAATACCTGTATGTAGGCCATAATTAATTAAACTATTAAATATTGGTGTGGTTGAAGATTTTCTTCTACACCAATATTTATTTTTATTTAGATATAAATTATTTCAAATTCATTGTCACAAAAAGCAATTCCAATCCTAATTAGTTTGTAGGTTTGTACTTTTACCTCAAGGTTATTAATGTCAATTTGTTTTAAACATCGTTCTTTAGCAAATAATGTTAGATCTATATTCTTATCCTTATTTTCTTTTACGTTTCCAACCATATATAATTTTTTTTCATGATTAATTGTTGTAAAATTCAACTCTTTTTTATAAATATTATTGTCATGCGATTCAAGAATTATGGCATAAATAGCTGTTTCTTTATCAACTATACTCTTCAGTTCTACCATAATTAAAAATTGGTATAAAAATTCTTTAAAGTTCAAATGTTTATTATTCATTAGTTGGGTGCTATTAAAAGTATTATATGTTGCAGTATTTAATAAATAGCTTAATGCTTCATCATAAACTAATACTTCTTTTAAGGTGTTTTTGAAACACACCAGATCTCCTGCTAATAAACTATTTGTAGCAATAGTTAAAAGCGGATTTGATACAAACCATTCGTGTATATATTCTTTGATTAGTTCCGCTATTTCTGTATTAGGAAGTTTAATTTGTTTCGGTTGGGTAGGACTTACTATAGTCAAATAACCAGCATGCACAAGCACGCTCCATAAGTATTCTAAATCAGTATTCATTTGTTCTAAAGATATTTGGGATTTTAATGAAAGCTTTAAGTTAGCTGTTCCAGTTTTGATTAGTTCTAGTAGTGTTAATTTATGTTCAATAGAAGACTTATTCATTAATAGATCTTTAAGAATCGATGGATTACTAGATTTAATCCAATAAGGGGTTAATTGTCCATTGTTGCTTAAGCATTGCATTATAGACCACGGATTATAAATAGCATTATTTCCTATAAGATAACCGTTATACCAATTTTTTATTTCTTCATCTTTATGAAAATTTATTTTAGAAAATAATTCATTAACTTCACTTCTTGTGAAACCATAATATTCGCTAAAGTTATTATCTAATACCGTATATTCGCTTAGATTATTTAAACCATAAAAAATATTACCACTAACAACTCGTAATACTCCGGTAATAAATCCTTTCTCCAAATAGAAATTACTTTTTAAACAAGAGCCAAACAAAGTGTTAAAAAAAATTGTTATCTTTTCTAATAATTCTGGGTTATTATAAGAATTATTAAGCATACTGTCGTATTCATCTATAAACACATATACTTTTTTGCCATAATGTTTATATAGCAACTCACTTAAAAATTTTAAGGAACTTACAAATTCACCATAAACAGCTTGTTTATTTACAATGCGTTCGAATTGAGATTTATAGGTCTGTTCAAGAACAGTGCTTTTTAATAAGTATAGGTGTTGTCTATAAAGTTCAGCTATTATTTCTTTTACCCTCTCTTCTGTTGTAGGATAATCTAATCCCTGTAAATCTTTAAAACTTACAAGAATTACTGGGTATTGCCCCTTATAATCTTTATATTTTGAATTGTCTGTAATGTATTCAGAAATTTTTAAACTTTTAAATAAATTTTCTGTAGGCATCCCATTAACTTCGTTGCTAAAAAAATGTTGCAGCATAGATAAAATAAGAGATTTTCCCCAACGTCTGGGACGAGTAATTAGTAAAACTTTAGAATTATTATCTATAAAATCTTTAATAAACAAACTCTTATCAACAAATAACTTATTTGGATCTACATTTAATTCATCGCTACTAACCAACTCTCGAAAGTTATCTGCACCAAGAGAGAAAGAATATTTTTTGTCCATTATTTAAATACCTCTATAAATTGTTTATAAAAGCACTTAGCTTGTGCTATATTGTATGGTATCTTTTTGTGACTCCAGGTGACCGAAAACATCTCATTATTTAATTGAAAACTCATCAACAGAATAACCTGGAGTAATTTATTTTTAAATTCTTGTAATTTAGCGTTAGTGTTTATTAATTCTACACTTAATACGTGGTTGCAGTCTATTATGTACTTAATAATATTTTTTGTTATATAAAGATCATGACTGTTTTTCAAAAAACATTTACTTGAAAATTTATAGAGTATAGATTGTTGTTTGTAGTTTTTAAATATACCCAGGCATGAATAATAGATATTTATCAGATTAGTAATGGTCATTAAATCATTAAAATTACAGGGACACTGAGGTTGTTCGGTCGCTACTCTTATAAAACACTGTAACTTAGCAATGCAAAAGTTTAATGATTTTATATTGGGATCTAAGTTTATGGAGGCTAGTTTAACAAGATCAAAACTAGCCAAAAAAATTGCTGGGTTTAAGCATGGTGTTGTCAAATTAGTAATTTTATGCAATATTTTAGCATGGCTGTTGTTATTTAAAATTCTAAATGTCTGTTTTTGATTATTAAATTGTGAAACTGCAAATAAGAATTTTTTAATTTTATTTAAAATAGTTAAGTAAACAATCTGATTGTGTACCTGAGATATTAATAATTTTATGGATTTAAGTGTATTTTGAGAGAGTAATAATAAAGTTGTATCAAAATTTTCTATAAAATATATTTTAAGAAAAATCATATTTACAGTTGAAAACATATTGTTTATTTTATTACAAAATATGTTGTCAGCAAAATTAATGATCAAACAACCTAAAATATACTGTATTTCATGTTGTAAACTATGTATGTAAGTTTCAAGTTGGTTTAGCTTGACTTTAGCTTGTATTAATTGCTTTTTAGAATGATGTATGTTTTTTATGTCAATCTCTCTATGTTTAAAGGTTTATTATTAATACGTGACATTATTTTATTGGTATTGTCAACTTGTTAATTTTTTTAGGGCCATGGCTAGTGGTAGATAAGAGATCTCATTATTAGCAATGCCATTAATGATTTCAGCATTTTTTTCTGAAATAAAAAATTTTTTAGAATTATTATTAGTGTTTTGTATATTATTAATAGGATCTGGTTGGTATGTGGTTAGTTCCTCTATAAGATAATTAGTTTTTACTAAAATAGAGCTGATCCCGGCCCAAGCAGGCTCGCTAATTCTTAGTTTGTCAAGTAAATCCATTTTTAAAAAGTTTATTTGGTGATTCCAAACTGGGCTAGTGGTTGTTAAGATCAATATGCCGTCTCTTAAATTTGCAACGGAACAATGACAAGAGATCGTTGGTGGTAGTAATTTAGCTACAATTTTATTTAATTGCTGTAGTTGTTGTAATTTATTACGAATATTGGTAATAGTTGGAGAATTTTGTAATAAAGCATTAATAGAATGTATGCTAATATATTTCATATATTGTAAATAGGCCTATAAAAAATGTTGATAAAATTATTAAAAAAAATCTTTGGTAGTAAAAATGAACGCACTATAAAAAAATTATCCCATATAGTTGTAGAAATTAACAAGCTAGAAGTGGTTGTTAGTAAGCTTAATGAACTTGAGCTTAAAAATAAAACTATAGAATTTAAAAATCGTTATAAAAATGGGGAAACTTTAGATCAATTATTACCAGAAGCTTTTGCTGTAGTTAGAGAAGCGGCAAAGCGAACATTAAATATGCGTCCTTTCGATGTACAGTTGATGGGTGGTATTGTTTTGCATCAAGGAAAAATTGCAGAAATGCGAACTGGTGAAGGCAAAACTTTAGTGGCAACTTTGCCTGCTTATTTAAATGCTTTAACGGGGAACGGGGTACATATTGTAACTGTTAATGATTATTTAGCTAAGCGTGATGCTATGTGGATGAAGCCAATATACGATGCATTGGGTTTGCAAGTAGGGGTCATTACTAGTAACAATATGTCTAGAGAAGAAAAAATAGCAGCGTATAGTGCAGATATTATTCATGGTACTAATAATGAGTTTGGTTTTGATTATTTGCGCGATAATATGGCTTTTTCTAAAGAAGAAGTGGTACAACGTAGTTTAGCGTATGCTATTGTTGATGAAGTAGATTCTATTCTGATTGATGAAGCACGTACGCCATTAATTATTTCTGGTGCTAGCCAAGATAATGTAAATTTATATATGAATATAAATATTTTAGTAAAACAATTGAAGTTAGAACAAGATTTTAATATTGATGAAAAAAATAGACAAATTTTATTAACCGAGCAAGGACACGAAAAAATAGAAAAAATTTTATTGCAAGAAAATTTATTAAAAACAGGGGAAAATTTGTATGATGCAGGAAATATTAATCTTGTGCATCATGTTCATGCGGCTTTAAAAGCGCATTATTTGTTTAAAAAAGATGTTGATTATTTAGTAAAAGATCAAGAAATAATTATTATTGATGAGCATACCGGTCGAGCTATGATAGGTAGGCGGTGGTCCGAAGGTATACATCAAGCTATTGAAGCCAAGGAAGGAGCTAAAATCCAAAATGAAAGCCAAACATTGGCATCTATAACATTTCAAAATTATTTTCGTTTATACGATAAGTTGTCTGGCATGACAGGTACTGCAGATACAGAAGCTTATGAAATGCAGCATATTTATAATTTGGAAGTGGTAGTAATTCCAACTAATGCTCCTTGTCGAAGAGTAGATCTTCCGGATGTGATTTACTTAAAACAGCAAGAAAAATTTGATGCAGTTTTAGAAGATATAGAAGACTGTATAAGTCGTCGTCAGCCAGTATTAGTCGGTACTAGCTCTATAGAAAATTCGGAATTATTATCTTCTTTATTAGTAGCAAAAAAAATTAAGCATCAGGTATTAAATGCTAAATTTCATGAACAAGAAGCAGAGATTATAGCAGAAGCAGGACGTCCAGGTGCGGTTACTATTGCAACTAATATGGCTGGGCGTGGTACAGATATAGTTTTGGGCGGTAACTTAAAAGCAGAACTAGTTCAGGCAAATTATAATGATCCGACACAAATAGAAAAATGTAAGTTAGCATGGCAACAACGACATGATGAAGTTATAGCACTTGGTGGGTTAAAAGTTATTGGTTCCGAGCGACACGAGTCACGTCGTATTGATAATCAATTACGTGGCCGAACTGGTCGGCAAGGAGATCCTGGGATCACTAAATTTTATTTATCATTAGAAGATCATTTAATGAGAATTTTTATATCCGATAAAATTTCGGCGATTTTACATAAATTAGGATTAGAAAAAGGCGAGGCGATTACACACACACTTATAACAAGAGCAGTAGAAAATGCTCAACGTAAAGTAGAAGGGCATAATTTTGATATTAGAAAACAATTGTTAGATTTTGATGATGTAGCTAATGATCAGCGTACTGTTATTTATAATCAACGATCAGAGTTAATTGCAAGTAACGATTTTTCTGAAACGGTAGCTTCTATGCTGCATCAAGAGCTGGGAAAAATTTTGAATGAATTTATTCCAGCTAATAGTTTAATAGAAGAATGGAATTTATCTGGATTAGAAGAATATTTAGATTTTGAGTTTGATCATAAAATATCGATAAAACAATGGTTAGAAATAGATCAAAATTTATCAGCAGAAGAAATAAAAGAAAAAGTCATTAGTATTTTTGATGAATTATTTTCCAGTAAAGAAAAATTAATTGGTTCGGAAAATATGAGACATTTAGAAAAAGTAGTGATGTTAAATGTATTAGATAATCATTGGAAAGAGCATTTAGCAACTATGGATTATTTAAGGCAGAGCATTCATTTACGTGGTTACGCACAAAAAGATCCTAAACAAGAATATAAACGAGAAGCATTTACGTTATTTTCTGCGATGTTATCGGCGATTATGCGAGAGGTTGTTGCAGTTTTAGCGCGTATGCGGTTTCAAGATGGTGGCGATATGCATAGTATAGATCAAAAATTATTACAGTTACCTAAAGCTGTGGAATATAGGCATGATGAAATAGATCCTGATTTAAACGTATTAGATTTAAGCAATGTAACATATATTCATCATGATAATGATGATAATCATGATATTCAAAAAGTAGGTAGAAACGAGCTTTGTCCTTGCGGATCTGGCAAAAAATATAAGCATTGTCATGGTGGGCTATAATAAAAATCCTTTTCTTAATCCCAGAAAAGAATTTCTATTAGTAGATTTTTTACTAGAAGGAACAATACTATTTTCTATTATTGTTCCGTCAAACTGAACAACAAATATCTTGTGATCACTTGCTAATGTTTTTTCAGTTTTAATTTTTTTTATAGCATCAACAATTGTGTTAATACAATTATTATGAATTAGTATTCTATCATCAATATCACCTAAATCTTCAGCAAAAATAATTAATTTGGGGGTTGTTATAAAACGTTCGATAAATATAGATAAATTTGTATTTTTAGTATCTACACCGATAGTTATGCATTGAATACTTGCATTTGAAAATAGTTCTTTCCAAAATTGTAAACATGCGATATTATTTATTTGTTCTAATTGTGCCATGTTTCTATTATATTTATCTTGGGATTGTTCTATATTAATTATAGAGAAATTTATATAACCGATTTTATATAAATTAGCTAAAATCACAGATAATCCAGCCCAATCGCTACCAATACATATTAAAGTTATTTGATCGTTAGTATTTGGAATTTTTGTAATAACAAGATTAACTATATTTGTTTCTATGATTTTTCTATAGTAGTTTTGTTTTCCGTTAACATACCGATATCTACCGCATTTTATACAGTTACATTCTTTTATTGTAAATAATTCTTGGTTATCAATGTTAAATATAATTTTTATATCGTTGGTTGCTACAAATATAGGATAAACATTTCCCATATAAGTTTTTGTTCCGCATCGCATTGTTCCGCTTCTATCTATATCTAATCCATCTGCTTTATCGGTTCTAATAAAATCTCCAGTTAAATTGTTGGCGATTTGATCTATTAATTGTTTTTTTTGTGTTAGTGTTATAGGCATTCTAGCTATTCCTTATTTATTTTTTTAAATAAATCGCTATGGATTTTTGGGTTTTGATATAACTGAATTCCATCGAAAAACGCAAGAACATCGGTAATTTGTTCTATTGTAAGAGCATAATTTTCGTTGTGATATAAATGATTAATTAATTTTAGCCTGTTAATAAAAACACCTAATTCTCCAATTAACATAGCATGTATACTCATGTATGCTAAACCAAGACATATTCCAGTAGATACATTTTTATAGCCGCAATTTTCCATGCA
Source organism: Gammaproteobacteria bacterium (assembly GCA_050012295.1). Classification (GTDB taxonomy): domain Bacteria; phylum Pseudomonadota; class Gammaproteobacteria; order UBA6186; family Azoamicaceae; genus UBA6186. The sequence continues at coordinate 54,315 of JBEKHL010000001.1, read as the reverse complement.
GTTTATGAGCCATGGTTTGCCGGTTGATTTTAAATTAATGGGCATTTTAAAAACCTCTTAAAAATATTTTTTATAAGGACCCTATTATTTTTTAAAATGGCTTTAGTTTCAATATGAGTTAATTAGCCGATGGTTTCAGCTGTTAATTTAAGAAGCAGGTTATGGTTATTGCGTTGTTTTGCTAAGCATAATGGGGTTATACCATAAGTGGTAGGTAAGTTAATGTTTGCATTAGCTTTAATTAATAAATCAACTATTTTAGTATGGTTGTTTTGAGTGGCTATATACACAGGTGTGGCGCCACTTTGGTGAGGCATGTTAACATTTGCGTTAGCATTAATTAACAATTCAACTATTTTAAAATGACCATTTTGTGCGGCTATCCATAAAGGGGATGAACCGTCGTTGTCAGGATTATCAATATTTGCATTAGCATTAATTAACAAATTAACTACTTTAGTATGACCGTTTTTGGCTGCTACCCATAAAGCAGATATGTTATCGCAACTAGTTGAGTTAACATCGGTGTTAGCTTGGATTAATTGTTGTACCTTTTTGCTGTCGCCATTTGCTGCTGCCACGTATAACCAAGAACCGCCGACAATAGTATTGTTAAGTTTGGTAGATTTTATTTCATGTAAATTTTTCCAGTGTTTATGTTTATTTAATATATATTTAAAGAGCTTTTTAACGGGGGCTATAGAGCAATGATTATGTGCTTGATGAGTAACAAATATTTTTGTAAATAGCGCTATTTTTTGATTGTAATCATTAATCTTTTTTCCAGTAAAGGCGGTATATAATAATGGTATTAGTTGTTCTTTACAATAAGAGCTGCTTATTATATTTAATCCGTTTGGCATGAATAGTAGAGTTGAATCAACAATTGTCCATTTGTTGTTATTTCTATAATTATAACCTAAAGCAACCGCATGATTATTACTCTGTAATATAAAATAAATTTGATTATTAAGTTTTGTATTTATCAAATCAGACTTAATGAAATCTGATATAGTATCTTCTAAGGTTTTTAAAAAACTGTCTAATAGATTTAATTTATAGCAACCAGACAAACTATAAATGTTATATAGATTAAATGCTAATTTTGTATCTTCATGATGGTATAACGAAATTCCATCTAATAATATAGTAATTGCGGTTTGTTCTTGTTTTGTAAGGTTACAATTGTGCAGTTTATTATAAAATAAATTATTAATTAACTGTAATGTATCTATAAAAGCATCTAATTCTCCAAGTGACAGGGCTTGTATGCTCATATGTGCTAAACCAAGGCAAATTCCTGTAGATATGTTTTTATACCCACATTTTTCCATGTATAATTTTAACCAAGGTTGATTAAATAATTTTGAGATAATCGGCATTTGCCCATTATTTTATAAAGAGAGTTAGTTGTCAATATTTGCAACAACACTAGTGTTGATACAACTAATTTCCAGCCACAATTAAATCATCGATTAAAATAGAACCAGTAATAATATTGTTTTGGTGATTTACATCTGTTCCAACTGCTAAAATATTTTTAAACATAGTTTTTAAATTGCCAGCAATAGTGATCTCTTCGACTGGGTAGGCAATTTTACCTTGTTCTACCCAAAAACCAAAAGCTCCTTTAGAATAATCGCCAGTTACTAAATTAACACCATGTCCAATAGTTTCGGTAACTATTAAACCAGTATGCATTTTTTTGATTAAGTCGCTATAAGAAAGTTTTGGATTAGAAGGATTAATTATCAAATTATTTATACCACTAGCATGGCCAGTAGGGAATGATTTTAATTTTCTGGCAAAATAAGTGTTTAATAAATAAGTATTTAATATACCATCAGCTATAATCGCTTGTTTTTTCGTGGCAATTCCATCACCATCAAATGTGCGGCTTGCGAAACCACGTTTAATAAATGGATCGTCGATTATATTAATAAAATCTGGAAATATTTTAGTATTTAAATGATCTAATAAAAAAGATGCTTTATTAGAAATGTTACTGCCGTCTATTGCGACAATTAAATATTCCAGTAAGTTTATAGCTACTCTTGGGATAAATAAAACTTTTGTTTTACGAGTGGAAAGTTTTTTAGCGCCCAATCGGCTAACTGCATATAAAGCTGCTTTTTTACCTATTGTTTCAGGCTTTGTTAGATCTTGTAAACATCTAGCAACAGAAAAATCGTAATCACGTTGCATAGATTGTTGTTCTTCTGCAATAACGGAACAAGATAGGTTATAGCTAGTAGTTGGTAGTGCTGCTATAAAATCGTTACTATTACCAATGGCCATAAAATTAGAGGTATAATTAAAAATTACCCCGTCAGAGTTTTTAATTGCTGAATTAAAACTTAAGGCGGTTTGTTCACAAATTTTTGCAGTATTAATTGCGTTAGCTGGTTCAATATTTTCTGGATGATACAGATCTAAATCTGTAAAGTTTTTAGCCATTAATTTAGGATCGGCAAGACCAGAATATGGATCTGGGTTAGTAAATTTAGCAATAGATTTAGCTTTAAGTATGGCATCTTGTATAGCTTGTTTATGTATTTCTGTAGTTGTAACAGTACCTTGATGTTGATTAAAATATACCGTAATACTCAGTCTTTGATGATTGTTAAATTCTATAGTGTCTATCTCTTGATTACGAACGTTAACATATAGACCAAGGGATATGTTTGCGCTAACTTCGCAACTAACATTATTTTGTTTAGAATAATGTAAAGCTTGCTTTACATTATTAGTTAGTAATTCTAAATTTTCGTGTTTTAGATTTTTATGTTTTAACATGCGGTTCCACCAACCGTTAATTCACTTATTAAAAGAGTTGGTTGGCCAACCCCAACAGGAACGCTTTGTCCATCTTTGCCGCAGGTACCAATGCCAGGATCTAATTGTAGATCGTTACCGACCATAGTAACTTTTTGTAATACTTCTGGGCCATTACCAATTAAAGTTGCTCCTTTAACTGGAGTGGTAATTTTGCCGTTTTTAATTAAATATGCTTCGCTAGCTTCGAATACAAATTTACCAGAAGTAATATCTACTTGCCCACCAGCAAAATTAACGGCATAAAGGCCATTAGAAACTGTTTTTATAATATCTTCTGGATCACTATGTCCGGCTAACATATAAGTGTTAGTCATACGTGGGATAGGTTGGTGAGAGTAAGATTGTCTTCTACCATTACCAGTAGATTTTTGTTTCATTAGTTTAGCGTTTAGCTTGTCTTGTAAATAATTTTTTAAGATCCCATTTTCTATTAAAGTTGTAGCTTGGGTAGGAGTTCCTTCATCATCGATATTTAAAGAACCTCGTTGTTTTTCTATACAACCATTATCGATTACGGTGCATAAATTGCTGGCTACTTTTTCTCCTAATTTACCTGCAAATGCCGAAGAACCTTTTCTAATAAAATCCCCTTCTAATCCATGGCCTATAGCTTCGTGTAATAAAATTCCTGGCCAGCCTGGCCCTAAAACTACTGGCATGCTACCAGCTGGTGCATCTTTTGCTTCTAAATTAAGTAAAGCTAAACGTACTGCTTGTTGTACATAAGAATTAGCTAAAGCCAAGTTATTTTCAGTAAATAGTTTGTAACTAGCAAAACGGCCACCACCTCCGGCTATTCCTTGAGTTCTAAGAGCCTTATCTTCTGCTATAACTTTTAAATTTAATCTAATTAATGGTCTAAGATCTGCAGTAATGGTCCCATCGCTAGTAATAATAAAAATAATTTCATTAGATCCAGCAAGAGAAGCTATGACTTGGGTTATTTTAGGATCTTGTTTTCTGGCTAATTTATCTATTGTTTGTAATAGCGCAGTTTTTTCTTGATCAGAAATTGATAGTAAAGGATTATCTGTTTGATACAGATCATGCTTACAAATTTTGTGTCTATGGTTTATTTCTATTAATTTATTTTTATTGTAAATTGCTATGCTAGAAGCAGTATTAGCTGCTTGTTTTAGAGTGTCTAAAGAAAGATCTTCAGAGAATGCTAATCCAGTTTTATCGTTAGAAATTGCCCGAAAACCGAAGCCTTTACAAGAACTATAGCTACCAGATTTAACAATACTATCTTCTAGGTACCAGTTTTCTGAAGCTATAGCTTGAAAATATAAGTCAGCATAATTAATGGATTTGTTTATAGTGCTAGAAAGTATTTTTTCTAAATCGGACTTACCCAGGCCTGAACTATTAAAAAAAAATTTTTCAGCCAGAGTAATTTTTTTAGCTAAATTAATTGGGGTTTGTTTTTGTAACATTAACAAGATAATATATCATTTTTAGCAATATTTATATTGAAATCTATATGGATAACAGAAAAATATTAGTAACTGCAGCTTTAGACTATGCTAATGGTGATTTACATTTAGGTCATATTCTAGAAAAAATTCAAGCGGATATTTGGGTGCGGTGGCAAAAATTATTAGGGCATCAATGTTTTTTTATTTGCGGAGACGATGCTCACGGTACCCCCATAATGCTAAAGGCTAAAGAGCAAGGTATTGCACCAGAAGAATTAGTAGCTAAATATTATGTACGGCATAAAGCTGATCTGGATAATTTTAATATTAATTTTGATAATTTTTATACAACTAATTCTAAAGAGAACCAAGAATTTGTTACGGATATTTATAGTAAATTATTAAAAAATGGTGATATTGAAATTAAAGAAATAGAGCAATTTTATGATACAGTAGAGAATATTTTTCTTCCAGATCGTTATGTGAAGGGGCAATGTCCAAGATGTAATGCATTAGATCAATATGGCGATAGTTGCGAAGTTTGTGGGGCGCACTACGATACTTTTGAACTTAAAAATCCAATTTCTTCTTTATCTAATTTAGCTCCAATTAGTAAAAAATCTCAGCATTATTTTTTTAAATTAAGTAATTATTGGGATTTTTTAAAAACTTGGATTAGCCAAAATAAAGTTCAATCTGCTATACAACATAAATTAAATGAATGGTTAAAAGAAAAAGATAGCCTAAAATCTTGGGATATTACTAGAGATGCGCCATATTTTGGTTTTTTAATTCCAGGTACTACAGATAAATATTTTTATGTTTGGTTAGATGCGCCAATTGGTTATTTATCTATTTTTAAAAATTTTTGTGATAAAAATAATAAAATTAAATTTTCTGATTTTTGTTCTAAAGAACAAGAAAACGATAGTGAGCTATATCATTTTATTGGTAAAGATATAATATATTTTCATGCTTTGTTTTGGCCAGCAATGTTGTACGGGTCGAATTATCGTACTCCTACTAAAATTTTTACACATGGGTTTTTAACTATCAATGGCGAAAAAATGTCGAAATCCAGAGGTACATTTATTACTGCTAGACAATATTCTGAATCTCTGTCTACTGAATATTTACGATATTATTTAGCAGCTAAATTATCTGACAGTGTAGATGATTTAGATCTTAATTTCCCGGATTTAGTAGCCAGAATCAACTCTGATTTGGTTGGTAAATTTGTAAATATTGCTAGTAGATGTGCTAAATTTATCAATAATAATTTTGCTAATAAATTAGCTAATAATTTACACGAACTTAGTATTTATCAACGATTTATAGAACAAAAAACCGCTATTATTCAATTGTTTATAAATTTAAATTATAATAAAGCTATTCGTGAGATTATGGTGTTGGCAGATATTGCCAATCGCTATATTGACGATCAAAAACCATGGGTGTTAATTAAAGATCCTAAGAATTTATCTTTGGTTCATCAAATATGTACTACTGGTATTAATTTATTTAAAATTTTAATGTTTTATTTAAAACCGGTATTGCCAAAAACCACTAGTTTAGTTGAAGATTTTTTGAAAATAAAATTAAATATTAATAATATTGATCAACCATTATTAGATCATGTTATTGCTGAATTTAAACCATTAATAAGTAGGGTAGATATGGAACAAGTAGAAAAAATTTTTAATAATGTTAATACTACAGAAACTACAACAGTCGCAGCAGCTACTACACCAGAGGTTAATATCGAAGATTTTTCTAAAATAGATTTACGTATTGCAAAAATAATTAATGCTGAAAACGTATTGGAAGCTGAAAAATTGTTAAAATTAACTTTAGATGTTGGTGAATTAGGGGTAAAACAAGTATTTGCCGGGATAAAATCTGCTTATAAACCGGAAGATTTAATAGGTAAATGTACAGTAGTGGTTGCTAATTTAAAAGAACGAAAAATGCGCTTTGGAGTATCTCAGGGAATGGTATTGGCAGCTAGTGGTAATAATAATGACGGTAAATTGTGGATTTTAGAGCCACACGCTGGAGCCCAGCCTGGCATGCGAGTAAAATAATAATTATTTATTATGTTAACTGCAATTATTAATCAAGAAGCATGTGTAAAATGTGCGGTGTGTATAGATGTTTGCCCATTTGATGCTATAACAGGCAGCGTAGGGCAGAAACATGTTGTACTAACAGATGTATGTATAGGCTGTAAATTATGTGTTAATCCTTGTCCGGTAGATTGTATCGAGATAGCGCCACTAAAAACAGATAAATTAATAGATAGAAAGCAAATGATTATTAAAGCTAAAGAACGCCGTGCTATTAAAGCCGTTAGAATTAAATCACAAAAAATCGCTAAATTTTCCACAAAAGAAGTTATTCAAAGAGATCTTAAAGAGATTTTAAAAACAAAAGTTTAATCGTAATTTTTAGCTTTTATACTATTATAAATTATGGTTAAAAGTTTTGTTATGGTTATATCTGGATTGTTATGTTCGTTGTTAATGTTTTTTCCTAGTTTGGACATGGCGTGTTCTAGGTTGCTTTATAATAATGATTTGATTAGTAATCAAATCATAAAATTAATATTTAATAGTATACCAATCGCTATAGCAATAAACTTTATAGGTTGCGGTGTTTTATTTGTGTATAATAAATATAAAATAGATAAAACAATTATATACATTGTTATCGCTGGACTCTTAGGGCCTGGTTTAATAGTAAACACTTGTCTAAAGGATCATATGGGCAGAGCAAGGCCAAGAGAGATTATTGAATTTAGCGGTATAAAAAAATTTACTAAAGTATTTGCGTTTTCTAATGAGTGTGGTACTAATTGTTCGTTTCCTTCTGGACATGCAGCTTTTGCTTATTATTTAACTGCTTGGTCTATAGTTTTTAATAAAAGAAAAAATACTGTTTTTTTATTGTTTATAATATTTGGCGCTATAGTTGGTCTTGGAAGAATAATACAAGGTGGACATTTTTTAAGTGATGTTGTTGCTTCTTGTTTTATTGTACTTATTGTTAATTGGTTGTTATTTAAACTATTAAATCCTCTTTCTTTTGATTCTAAGCAATATAAATCTATTTGATTTCTGTTTTTATAATTGATTGTTTTAGAACTAAAATTATTTTTTGATTCAGGACTTATATAGTGGTAATATTTAAATTAAAATTTAAAATAATATGAGGTTGATATGCCAGGGGAAGTAATTAATTATACAATTAGTAGTAAAAATGTAGCACATACAGTACAACTATTAGATATTCGAAAATCAATGTCGAGCGGTCAAGTTCAAAACGTTGAGTTAACCTTAGATTGTGGGATGAATCCTATTCAGGACAATCTTTTTTCTCCTGTTTTTGAAGCTTTATCGAAATTAAATATCACTAGTCTATCTATTAAAATCATTAATATACTGAGTTTGGTGGATCAAAGATATAATAGTAGATATATTCCAAAAAATATTTTTAATGCTTTATGTGGTTTATCGTCATTAGAGCATTTATCTATAGAGAGTGAAGGCCTAGAAGTGATGGAGTTGTCTAGTTTGGCGAATATCCGTTCCTTAAAAGTCATTAATTTTAATGGCTCTATATATAATTCAGGTAAAAGCGAAGGGTTTTTAAATATTATAAATTTACTAAAAGGTATGCAAACAAATCAAATGGCATTGCAAGAATTATTGCTACCAACATTATCATCACCAGGGGAAAAATATATTTATTTTGTCTCTGAGCTAATAAAAACTATAACATCTTGTCCATCTTTGCATAAAGTAGAACCATTACCAGAGTTTAATAGTGATGGATGTTTACAATTAAATTTAACGATTAAAGAATCAATAAAAAATAATGAAGGGAAAAAACTAGAAGAATGTTTTTGTCAAGTGAATAGTGCAATAAATACTTTAGTTAAATTAAATAATGCCAAATTAGATGGTGGTGAAGGTGATAACTTACCAAAGATTATAAAGACGGAACACAATACAGTACAAAAAGGCCTAGAGCTTGCAACAACTTATATCGATAAAATTGAAGATATGCACCCCAATGCCGTATGTTGGTTGGAAAAAATATTACGTAGTTGTGGTGTAGTAGAACATTCATTACGTTGTTTAAAAGTTATTGCGTCAAAAGACAAAGTAATTTTTTCAAAAGCGCTCTATGATTTTATTCACGAAGCTTTATTGTCTGGTAAATTAAAAGAATTAAATCCGGAGGACAAAAGTCAAGTTACGTCTTTTGTGTTGTTTGATGGAAACGATAATGAAGAATTATTGAATAAACAAGCGATATTGACGTTAGTAAAGATGCAAGTGGAATTTCAACTAAGCCCACAAGAACTAGCAGAAAAACTTGGCGATCGGTCGCGGGATTTTCTTGAAATATTATCTAAATTAACAGAAGAATATATTGGTAAAGATGCTATTTCGTCTAGTAGCACTACTTTGTCTGTTGAGGATTTATCTAACCATTGTTCAACGATAGTTACTCTTTTTAATGCACTTAGAGATAAAAAAAGTCGTGGTGTTGTGTATGTATATAGCGATAAAGCAACTCAGACTGAACCAGACGCTGAGGCTGAGATAGGTAATGAACCATTGCGCAAGATGGCGAGATTATCTTAATAAATTAATAGTCATATGGATCTTAAAATAATTTCAGAAATTTTTAAAAGATTCGAAAAATTACAACCACATCCGACTACTGAGTTACATTATAAAAATAATTTTGAATTGTTAATAGCTGTAGTGTTGTCGGCGCAAGCAACAGACACTATGGTTAATAAAATAACCGATAAATTATTTAAAATAGCTAATACACCGGAACAAATAGTTAAATTAGGTGAAAAAAAATTACAAGAACAAATTAAATCTATTGGATTATTTAGGGTTAAAGCTACGAATATTATTAAAATTAGTAAAATTTTAATAGAACAATTTTCATCACAAATTCCTACAACTAGAAAAGATTTAGAAAATTTACCGGGTGTAGGTAGAAAAACTGCTAATGTAATACTAAATACCTTGTTTCAACAACCTGTTATTGCTGTGGATCGGCATATTTTTCGAGTTTCTAATAGAATCGGCTTGGTAAAAGCCAGTACGCCGTTAGCTACAGAGTTACAGCTTTTAAAAATAATACCTAAAAAATTTGTAATTAATGCGCATCATTGGTTAATTTTGCATGGTAGGTATACTTGTATAGCTCGTAAACCAAAGTGTAGTGATTGTGTTTTAAAAGATTTATGTGAATTTATTTATATCGCAAAAAATTGAAATACATATTTTGTAAATGACAGTAGACCCATGATTGTTCTTATAACTGTTCTAATAGGAAGTAAGATTTTATTAGTTGTTTTCTTTAGGCAAGCCATTAAACTAGGAATAAAGTTATAGAGTTAAAGGCAACAAATAGTGGATAATCATAGTAATTGGTTAATAGAGCAAGTCACCTCAAAACAAGCATCAGAGTTATGTAAACAAATTGTTGAAAAATTACCAGACTATTTTGGGTTGCCTGAGAGTAATAAAAAATACATTAACGGCGTTAAGTCTTGTATTAATTTTGTTGCTGTTAACATAAAAGATCGTCTTAATATATTAGGAATGCTTAGTTTAAATTTTCCTTACCCAGAAAACAGTAGTATTTATTGGATGGGTATTAATCCAGAATTTCATGGGCAAGGAGCAGGCACTTTATTGGTACAAGCTGCGAGTATTTATGCTAAAAATCACAAAGTTAAATACATGATCGTAGAAACTTTAGCTCCGTTTGAAGAAGATCCAAATTACCTAAAAACTTATCAATTCTATCAGAAACAAGAATTTGTGCCTTTGCATAATTTTAAACCAGCTGGTTATGAATTTAATATGGTTTGTATGTTAAAAGATTTGAAGGAGTATTAAGAAACCTTTTTCTGTATAGGGGTAATAGCTAATTTAACCCCAATGCCGTTTAGTAGAGTAGCTATGGTAGTAAATTTAGGATCGCCTTTAGCCGAAAGCATTTTATAGAGACTTTCGCGATTTAAATGGGTTTTACGTGCTAATTGGCCAATTCTACCTTCTGGCCAAGAGCATGCATACCAGTAGGGCGGCCCTAAATCGGTTGTTAGATCAAAACAACACCTCAGTTACGTTACATACTATAGTAACAGCAGCTAAATGTTTAGAGCAAAAGCTCACCATTAAGTTACAACGTGTAAACTGAGATCAGCAAAATTGCTAGTTAGGGCAAGTGGTTGTTAGTTCTCGGTGAATCATTTTTGATACGGTTTGACAAAAATTTTGATTTTAATTTTTTTTGCTGCTAAATGGTAAAATCGGAAGTTGAAAATAGAGGTTGTTCCGTTAATTTGGTAACTTTGGTTTGTTGGATGTTGTTTCAATTTCTTCCAAACTAGAATCTAAGTTTAAATCATAAATTATGTACTTTTCTGAAGAAAGCGTAGAGTACTTAGATTGGTATTGTCTATTAGGATCAATTGCATTGATAACATCCTCTTCGTTAATTGCCAATGCTAAATCTAGAGGTGAAATCTCACATTTGTCTTTTTGGGTTGGATCCTCGTTGCCTTCAGCTATCAATAGTTTAACAGCCTTGCTATCTCCTGCTATAACTGCCACATGTAATGGAGTAGTTCTTTGGTTCCCTTTAGGGGATAAGCGTATTGCGACAACTCTATCTGAATTTTTTATAATCCTTTGAACAAGGCTACGGTTCAAATCTGGTTTTTGTGTGTGTTCCCATAAGGTTTTAAAGCCAAAAGAAGAATAACGCTTTTGGTTATTAAACGCTAAAAGAAGCGTTTTTTGAGATGTTTTATTGGATCTGAACATAAAATTGTTCCCAGGCTTTATTTCTTACGGGAGTATTCGCCATCTTTGATGGATACAGCACCATTTAATATTTCTATCCCGTTATCATCTATTTTGATAAACGGGGTAAATTTCCAAGTAAATAAGAGAGTACCTATAACGAAAATCAGCGTGCAAGAAATGAAAGTAATAGAAACCCATTTAACAATAATTTCAAATTTTGACTTATAGTTAGTTTCAGATGTCATTTTAAAACCTCTTCACCCATAATAACGAAGAAACCTTTTTTTGCATAGGAGTAACAGCTACTGCTTGACTAATAAAGATTTTGCTGAGGCATTGGAAAATGCTCCACCAGTAGTTATGGATCCACGTTCTTGGGCATATTGGAATGTAGTTTGTGATAAATTGCCGATCCCACCTATGCCAAAAAGATTTTTACAATCCAACTAACATAACGATCTATAAATTTATATAAATTTTTCTGTAAAAAGTACATAATATAAGTTGATTAATTTAAGGTTAACTTAAAATTATGCAACAATTAATAATTGTTAGTGGGCGATCTGGCTCTGGCAAAACAGTTGTATTACATGCTCTTGAAGATTTAGGGTTTTTTTGTATTGATAATTTGCCAATAGCCCTGTTACCTTTGTTAGAACAAACAATAGGTAAAGTTCATTGTAAAGCGGCAGTAAGCATCGATGCTAGAAATTTACAATTAGATTTAGCAGGTATAAAGAATGCCATGCATCAGTTGAAAGCTTCTTATCAAAAAATAGAAATAATTTATTTAGATGCTAGTGATAATATATTATTACAACGATTTAGTGATACTAGGCGTAAGCATCCCTTGACTAGTAGCGATGCAGAGGTAACTTTACGAGAAGCAATAATTAAAGAACGTAATATGTTATTAACAATTGCTAATTTAGCTAATTTTACCGTAGATACTACTAGTTTATCGCAACATGAGTTACATAATTTAATTAGGGAACGTGTTTCACAATCTTTAATAAAAGGACAATTGCATTTATTATTACAATCATTTGGGTTTAAGTATGGCTTGCCACCAAATGCAGATTTTGTATTTGATTTAAGATGTTTACCTAATCCATACTGGCAAACAGAGTTGCGTCCATTAACTGGGTTAGATAGTGAGGTAATAAAGTTTTTAGAGGAACGTACTATAGTACAACAAATGAGTAACAATTTGGGAGCATTTCTTAGTGAATGGTTAGCGCATTTTCAAGCAGATCATCGTAGTTATGTAACGGTAGCGTTAGGTTGTACTGGAGGTAGACATAGATCAGTTTATTTAGCTGAAAAAATTGCTATACAATTAAAAATGGCAAATTTAAATTTAGCGAATGTACAAGTTAGGCATAGGGAGTTAATGGGTATTGTATAGGTTGGTTAAAATTGAAACAACACAAATCAAAAATCTTAAAAACTGAAGTGTTAAAATCTAAAATTTACGAGGCTTTAGCTAAGTATAAAGATCCGTATTTAGATGTAGATTTAATAACTGCTAATTGTATTAAAGAATTAATTATAAATAACAGTCAAGTAATTTTAAATTTGCAATATAATTTTTTATTAGGTAAATATTCGTTAGAACTTTCTAAGAAGTTAAGAGTAGTTTTGGAGCCAATAGTTACTAGTTTAGCAAAAGAAGTTGGAATAAAGTTAAGTTTAGAAATTAATTGTTATAATAAAATATTAACTCATGCTTATAAAGAAAATGTAGAAAAAATTCCTAATATTAAAAATATTATTGCTATAGGATCTGGTAAAGGTGGGGTTGGAAAATCTACAGTTTCTGTAAATTTGGCATTAGCGTTAAAAGCACAAGGAGCAAGAGTTGGTATTTTAGACGCAGATCTATATGGCCCTAGTTTACCACATATGTTAGGTTGTCCAGATCAAGCTACTATTGTTAATAATAAATTACAACCACATCATGTTTATGGATTGTATTGTATTTCTATTGGACATTTATTAGAGCCAGAATCACCAGTGGTCTGGCGTGGTCCGATGGTAAGCGGTGGTTTATTACAATTATTACACGATACTATTTGGCCAGAACTAGATTATTTAATTGTTGATTTACCACCAGGTACAGGAGATATTCAATTAACTTTAGCTCAAAAAATTCCAGTGAGTGGTGCTGTAATAGTTACTACTCCGCAGGTAGTTGCTTTACTGGATGCACAAAAAGCCTTAGTTATGTTGCAAAAATTGCAAATTCCTATTTTAGGAGTAGTTGAAAACATGAGCTTTTTTGTTTGTGCTAATTGTAACCATAAGCATGATATTTTTGGTACAGATGGGGGAAGTAATATGGCAAATAAATATGATGTGCGATTATTGGGTAATATACCGTTAGATTTAAGTATTCGTCGGCAAGCAGATTTAGGGATGCCAACAGTATTGGCTTTCCCAGATAGTAGTATTAGTAAGATTTACCATAACATTGCAACTAGTATGGCAGCACAGTTATCCAAGTTGTCGGTAGATTTAAAATTGGATCGTTCCCAAATTGTTATAGAATCATGATAGGAGTTAGATAGATGGGTATTAAATCAGATCGTTGGATTAAGCAAATGTCACTAGAATATGGTATGATTTCACCATTTTGTGAAAAGCAAGTTAATTCTGGTAAAGTAATATCTTATGGTGTGTCTAGTTACGGTTACGATGTTCGTTGCGCTAATGAATTTAAAATTTTTACTAATATCAATACTGCCATTGTTGATCCAAAAAAATTTGATCCAACAAGTTTTGTAGATCTTAAATCTGATGTTTGTATTATACCGCCAAATTCTTTTGTGTTAGCACATACAATAGAATATTTTAAAATACCAAGAAATGTACTAACAATTTGTTTAGGTAAATCAACTTATGCTCGTTGTGGAATTATAGTAAATGTTACGCCGTTAGAGCCAGAATGGGAGGGGCACGTAACATTAGAATTTTCTAATACTACCCCATTGCCTGCTAAAATTTATGCTAACGAGGGGGTGGCTCAAGTATTATTTTTAGGGGCGGATCCTAATGATGGATGCGAGGTTTCTTATGCAGATCGTCAAGGTAAATATCAAGGTCAAACAGGAGTTACTTTACCAAAAGTATTTGAGTAATCTATGAAAAAAACATATTTGGTGTTAATGTTATATTTGGTTTTTTGGGTTGTTGGAACTGCTAATGCTTTAATTAAGGAAGACTTATATAGTGCAGATATTAAAGTATCATCAAGAGAGCTGGACGAGGCACAAAGAAAAAAATTAACCGAACAAGCGCTTTCTGAGGTGTTACAAAAAATTACTGGTAAAGTTAATACTTTGGATATAAAAAATGTTGAGAAATATTTAAGTAAGTATTCTTATAATAATGACGTTGTTGGGGATCAAATAATCTTAAAAATATCTTTTGATCAAAAAATTGTTAGTCAAGCTTTAATTGATAGCAACTATAAATTTTTAGGGGAATATCGACCACTAACTATTATATGGTCTAAATCACCGGAAATAAATCATAATCAAGAATTACTACAACAAATTCTATCTTTAGCAAAATTAAATGGTTTGTCTGTCATGTATCCTATGTTTGATATGATCGACTTAGAAGCATTACAACAAATAACAGATGATGAACAGCAATTAATCATGTTAATTAAACAAGCATCTAAGCGTTATTCGGTAGATGAAATAATATTTGTAGAATATAAACCAGAAGAGAATGGATCGCATTTTTGGAGGTCTTTTACTAGTGATTGGCAATTAAAAACGGAAGGCGTGGATTTTGCAGCGCAAGCTAATCTTTTAATAGATAAAATGATGGAAAGTTTTATTAAGCGGTATGCAGCTGGTAGCTGTACTGCTAAAGAAAAAGAGGTGGTTGTAATAAAAATTACTAATGTTATTAATTTAGAAGATTATGTGAGAGTTGAAAATTATTTGCAAAATTTATCTTTTATTAAGAGTTTACAGGCTACTAAATTTCAAGCTGGAGAAGTAGAATTTGAGCTGGTAGCTAATGGTGGTAAAGAATTCATAAAAAATGCAATTGCCAGCAGTGGTATTTTACAAGAAAGTTATAGTAAGAATTCTGTTGATCATAATGTCTTGTTGTATACTTTACAGATGTAATAATTATGATTGCTCAATTACCACTTGAATTTAATTTATTAGATAATACGACTTTTTCTAATTTTTTCTTTTCGACAAATAACCAACAATTATTATTTGCTTTAAAAAATTTTGTAGATCTTGATAATAGTCAAGAAGGGTTTTTTTATTTATGGGGTGGGAAAGAAGTAGGTAAAACCCATTTATTGCAAGCATGTTGTAGCTCGGCTTTAGAAAAAAACATTCCAGCAATTTATATATCATTAAGCAATTTGTTAGTTAATACTAATAAAATCAATATTGATTTTTTTGATGGATTAGAAAATTTATCATTATTATGTTTAGATGATCTACATTTAGTAGAAAATAGTAGATTCGAAGAAAAACTATTTTATTTATTTAATAATATACGAGCTAAGCAGCATAAATTAATTGTTGCGGCAAGATGCGTTCCTAATAGTTTAAAATTACAGTTACCAGATCTTAAATCTAGAATGGCTTGGGGAATTACGTATTGTTTACAAGGATTAAACGAGCAAGAAAAAATAACAGCATTAATTATGCGAGCCGAGCAAATAGGTTTACAACTTAGCGAGCCTGTAGCTAATTTTTTATTATCTAGAGTATCTAGAAGCACTGGACAATTATTTAGTATTTTGGAAAATTTAGATAATGCTTCACTAGCAGCTAAGCGTAAATTAACTATACCTTTTATTAAAGAAGTGTTGGGGTTATGATTATCCTAAAAAGCTACGTAACATCCATATAGTTTTTTCGTGAACTTTGGATCTATTAATTAACATATCCTGAGTAACATCATTGTTACAGTCTTTGGCGATCGATAGTAATTCTTTTGTTAAGTCTATAATTAACAGGTGATCTGTTAACAATTCTTTAAGCATGTTATTTGCATTTTTTTTACCAATAGCATCTTTTATTTTACTTAGTTTAGAAAATTCTGTGAAACTTCCTGGAGTAAACACCCCAAAAGTTCTAATTTGTTCAGCAATTAGATCGATTGCTTCGGCTAATTCATCATATTGTTTTTCAAAAAAACTATGTAAAGCTAGAAATTCTGAGCCGGTAACATTCCAATGAAAATTTTGGGTTTTTAAATAGAGTGAATAAGTGCTGGCTAAATATTGTGATAATTTTTCTATTAAAAGTTTTTGGTTGGGTTTTTTTGATGATTCAGCTTTTTTAAACATAATATAGTTCCTTTATTTTTATATTATATATTATATTTAGGGTAATTGTTGTTCTTGTTGAATTTAAGCAAACTTTAGTTTAATGTTTGGTCTGTTCTGAATGTAAATATTTAAGTTATTAAATATTTACAGCTATTTCTAATTTGTAGCCATTCTTGGTAATTATTAGTAAGCAGTTGCAACCTACGTATACTATACTGGTTTAGCATAGATACCTCTAAATTTTCGTTAGCCAGTACTTCAGTAGTTGCTGTATTATCGAACCCAATTAACCTAATTATTCTATTTAATTGATCAACACTATTGGTCAATCTTGCTAATTTAGCTATGCTACTTTTACTTATTATTTCTACCCTTGCATTGGCTAGTATCGAGGCAATCGTTGTAGCATTAAAATTGGCCATCCCAATTATTATATCTAATTCTTTGCCACTGGCCAGCCTTGCTAGCTTGATTACACTATCTTGGTTTACTGTAAATACATGCCGATTAATTAATGCTGCTTTATAAGCATTAACTGAAAAATCAACTAATGCAATTATTTTATCTAATTCCTCAGAAGCATCAGCAAGGCTACTCAAATCAATAATAGATATGCTACTTGTAACCAGTCTATAGAATTTTTTACTAACTTGCTTTAAACAAAATAAAACAGGTATGTTTTTACTATAAGACAAAATTTGTATTAATAATTCATGTGGTAGATCTTCTAACACTTCTTTATCTCCTCTCTATATAAGCTGTTTGTGAGAGGCTTCTAGTTACCCCTCTTGTTTTATTTCTGAGGAAGTATTTTGCTGCAACATACGTAACTTTGCAATCCGTAACTGTGCAATTTGTTGCTGTAATTTTTCAATTTCTGCGTCACAATCTACTTCTTGAGGATCAAATTGAAGTTGTTTTGGTCTAACACTAGGGCTATTATCAGGGGTGGCGGCAGTAAACATTAATTCTGGTTTAAATCTACGATAATTTGTAGATGATGTTTGTTGACTACTACAACTTGTTGGAACAGGACTTATTGAGCAAGAGCTGGTTGTTGGAGAAAAGTTTTTATCATGTTCTCCTCTTTCTAATAACTTTCGTAATGTTATTATTATGCTGTTTTTCTTAGGTAGAGAATTGAACAATGGTATTTCAAAAATACTCATAACCATGTCATTAAAATTTGCTATTTCTATCTCATGCTGTTGTTCCATATATTTGAGGTCTGATAAAAACTGATTACATGCCCATACAATAACGGCACTCTTACTTTGACGAACGTCTTCTTCATCTCTAGCTTCTTCCTCACCGCTATCATCTATTTTTTGTAAAAACGTATCAGTTATTACACCTTCATTAGCTCTTAATTCACTGCAAATATCATCTAAACTTAAAAAAAGCGTTTTAAAACTACTCATTGAACAAAGACACTGTAGGAAATTACTACGTTGTTCCATCTGGGTTTTGTTTATTGGTTGTTGACTGGCTAGTATAAAACCACCCATATTATACAAACTATCGTTCCATTCCCCTACCATTCTACAAAAAGTATCAAATAATGTATTATCAACCAGCTCTGTACTATCAGGGGATATAGGAGATCTATCAGCATAATAGTTAGCTTGAGTTTTGGTTGCATAGTGTGTAATAGCTTTTACAAATTTTTTTATATATTCGCTTACTGTGGTAGCTGTTTCGACTATTTTTATATCTTTATTTATTGTTGTTTCAGTTAGTTGTGCCATTGTGCCAGCATAGATTTTGCTAATTGTTTCTAGTTGAGAATCACTTAAAATACCTTTTGCTTTAGATGGCATTGAACTGTCGTCTTGATGGCTTTCTTTGGCTTTAGGTTTGTTATTAGGTTTGCCTCTTGTTTTTGGTGGTGTTGAAGGAGGTGCTAAAAACATGATTGATGATGTAGATGTGGGTGCTGGTATTATTTGTGAACTATCAGAAGTACCTTCTTTATCTTTACTACTATTTTCATCAGGACTTTTATCATGCCAACCTTTACATAAAAAGAAACCTTTTCTACCAGATATTTGTCTAATGTTATTTATTATTTTTATATGTGCATGGCATTTTAAACAACAAAGCTTAGATATTCCTATAAAATAAGAATTGAAAGAGCTAGACAATTGTACTTCGGATGATTGTATAAGTTTTTCTTCCTCTGTTAAGAAATGCAATATAACTTGCATTTCTGCATGGCTATCGATTCCTACTTGTTCCTTTAAAATTACGTATTGGTTTTCTGAAAGTGGTAATAATAGCTTTTCTTTTTCTGTAATTGTTGAACTAGTTATATTATTAAATTCTATTATGTCTTCTTCTAGTCTAATAAAATCATTATAAAGTCTTTTACATAGAACAGTCACAGTTGGTAAGCCTATTGAAGCAAAATTTTCATCATAAAATTTACTACATTTATGTAAATCAAAAATTTCACCAGACAGCATTAATTCAATAACTTTGACATAATCTTCATCATTCAAGAACACACTTTTGATGCCTGATTCTGATCCTCTTTTTCTAAACCTTCCTACAGAGAACAATTTTTTCAAAATCTCAGTTCTATTTAAATCTTTTTGGCAAGTTAAGTCTAATTTCTGGCTTTTAGGTAGTTTTTTTGCCAACAACGCAACTTTACTAAAGTATTCCATAACTTCTTCAATGACTGTATAGCGTCGTTGCAGTACATCAGGTTTTTCATCTTTTGATTGATTTAATCCAATACAAATACGTCCATTACACAAACCAACGGCTGTACAATTTCCATCTAATTCTAGTAATCTAGCCAACGAATCAAGTCTTCTATATATAAAACACTTTGATACTTCTTTAGAAAAATCAACCCTAGAACCAAAAGTATCAACAAGACTTACAAATTCAGATTCAAATGACTCATAAACATCTGGAGTATCGCAAACCGTTAACCTAACAGGAGGCGTCGCTTCAAGTTCCGGTGGACTTACTGTTGATATACATGCTTCCATCATAAAGAATAAACCCCTTGCAATTACAATTAATACGTTTCTTATTTTATTTGCTAACTTTGTACCACAAGATTAAATTAGTGTCAATTTAATTTGAGAATAAACCATGGATTTTTAGCTATATTTGGGTATAATAATTTTTTGTTTATCTAAACAACACAAGTGTTTAATTAGATGTTATATAGAAATTTTAATACCACTATTATTTCTAGCATTATTATCGGCTGAGGCCGATATAGATCCTCTTATACCAATTTTTTATTATTTAAATTTTAAAAATCCTTAATAAAAGAGGTTGTTATGTTTACTCAAAAATATAAATATTTGCCATTTGTTATGTGGCTTTTTCCATTATTATTTTTTACTTATCAATTTATTTTACGTCTTTGGCCTGGGCTTATGATGCATCAAATTATGGAACAATTTTCTATAGATGCTAGTTGTTTTGGGTTGCTTGCAGCATGTTATTACTATGGTTATGCTGGAATGCAGATCCCAGTAGCTATTTTGTTGGATCGGTTTAGTGCACGAAAAGTCGTTTTTGTTTTTGCAATTATTTGTGGTATTGCAACATTTATGTTTACGTATACAAATAATTTTTATTTAGCATTGTTAAGTAGATTTTTAATAGGAGCTGGATCATCAGTAGGGTTTCTTGGGGTTTCTAAAGTAGTGTCCGAATGGTTCCCTAAAGAGCAATATGCGAGGATGATAGGTTTTTCGTTTACAGTTGGGCTTATGGGGGCTATTTATGGAGGTAAGCCAATTAGTTTATTGATAGAAAAATATAATTGGCAAAATGTTGCTTTAATACTTGCTTTTGTTTCAATCATAATTGGTTTAGGTACTTATTTATTTGTGCGTTCTCCCAAAAAAACCACAAATTTAAAAGCAAACAAGCAATTTAAAATAGTAAATTTTACTAAGCTTCTTGCTTCTCCAACAATTTGGATCCTGGCGTTTTCTAATTTGTTAATGGTTGGTTTTTTAGAAGGTTTTGCTGACGTGTGGGGCGTGCAATATTTAACAACAGCATATAATTTAAGTAAAAGTGATGCAGCTGGACTGATATCTTTTATATTTTTTGGCATGCTGTTTGGCGGGCCACTATTAGCTTTTTTTAGTAAAAAATTTGGCAATTATTCAATTATCACTGCATGTGGTTTAGGAATGACTTTAGCTTTTGTAATGTTGTTATTTAATAATACTTATAATTGGTGGTTACTTTCTTGTTTGTTTTTTTGTGTTGGAATTATGTGCTGTTATCAAGTTATAGTATTTGCAGCAGGTGCCGATCTGGTGATGCCGCAATATTTAGGAGTAACGGTTGCATTTTTAAATAGTATTAATATGTTTGGTGGTTCATTTTTTCATACTATTATAGGTAAAATAATGGATTTGTTTTGGACGGGGACACTTAGTGTCGATGGTCTTAGACAATATGATTTAGCAGGCTACAAATATGCTTTAAGTATTGTTCCAATTTGTGCAATTATAGGTGCTATAATGGTATGTTTAGTGGGTTTTAAGGTAGGACGTAATGCCGATATAGTGTTTGTCAATTAACATTTTTGTGATGTTGACTAGATATTATGGGTAAGTATAATTTTAAAACATATAAATTTACTATACTAATTTGTGGTGAACAAATGGCACATATAGATACTCTAAAATATTATGATGATTTAATAGCAGAACAAGTACCAGAAAAACAGGCCAGAATCCAAGTTCATACTTTATATTCTGGTCTCGATGGTTTTGCAACTAAAGAAGATTTAAATGTTGGGTTACAAAATTTAGAAAAAGATTTACAAAAGTTAGAAATAGATTTAAAGAAAGACTTTAAACAGGAATTATCTAGGTTAGGGTGGGAGATAAAAATTTTTGTTGTGTACACAATAATAGGTACTACTGGATTAGTACTGGCTCCAATAATATTAAGACATTTCGGTTGGCAATGAAGTGAAGCTTTAGATCAAGTAATGAGGGATTAAAAAAGGTGGCGACAAAGCCGCCACCTTTTTATTAATATGGTAATGCTGCTACAGACGGTTTATTATTTTCTTTTTTATCACAAAATTGTTCCTGTGGTTGTCGTAATGTTGCAGAATTCTCTATAGCTCTACTGCTCATAAAGGTTACCATAGGACTACCTTGCAAGCTTGTTTCTGGAGTTACCTCTTGTAAATCATCTTCTTCTGTTTGAGTTTCTGTTGTAGAAGTTAAAATATTTTGATGCGATAATTCATGTTCATTAGCGGTAGATGCCGTACAAGAAACTCCATTTATAGTAAATGGTTTATTCGGATCTAAATAATTATCTTTACTTGAAATAACTGTACTACCTTCAATAACTGGTAATTTAAACTTTCTAGCTTCTTGCGCAAAATACATAAAATTTCTATATAAAGACATATGGCCTAAGTGATCAAAAATTAATTTAAAATCTTCTAAATTATTACCAGCTTTAATTCTAGTACCATTGGTTGCTAGTTTAATTATTTCTAAAACCATCTCATCTATATTTTCACCAATTTCAATAGAAAAATATTGTGGAGGATTTGTTTGTTTAGCTAAAGAATCCATGGCTTTTGATAGCTCATCTGTCTTTGATGCATTTGGTTTATACATTTCTTCGCTATCGTTATCTTGACCATCAGTTATTAAAATAGAAACAATATTATAATCTTCACTCAAACTCTTATAAAAACCATGCTGTTTTTGCATAAATTGATATATAGCTGTTTGTTGCTTTGGTTGTTCAAATTCATCAATAGTCCTTTGTAACTCGCCTATTTCCGTAAGTGGTAAAGTTATTATTGGAAAATTGCTTCCTTTAGAACCAAAACGAGAGACTCTAATACTAGTAGCATATTTATCTAAACTATTATCACTGTGCATTTTATTTATAAGTTCTTTAAGTAGGCTCTTCAATTGTGTAAAAACATTTTGCATTGAACCACTACAATCAATAACAAAATCTATTAAAGTTTTTGATTGAATAGCATTACGATATGCTATCGATATCGGCAAAAGTTGTTGTTCTTGATGTTCATGTAATAAAATCCCTTGACTTTGTTTTAAAATTGTAGACATGTACAACATAAAATGTGTTTTATCTACAGTTATTACAGGAGGCTCAAAAGAAGAACTAGATTCTTGTAGTAATAAATCATCGAATTGCGGAGCAACAATACATTTTATTAACCCTTCAAAGTCTATATATATAACTTTTTTACCGTTTTCTTCTCTAATAAAAAATAATTGTTCTAAATGTTGACTAAGCGGACCAGAACCAAGAATTTCCGAATCATCGGAAGTTGTATCTTTAATATAATGACTATTACTACTAGACAATGCTAAATAAAGATTATCCCAACTAGCGTGAGATAAAATATACTTATATTTTTTAATTTGAGCATCTCTTAAATAAAAATCTTTCTTAGCACATGGTGTACGATAAATGACTTGACCAGAAGTAGTTGTAACTGTTTCCCACTTTAGTTGATGCCCAATATTTTCAAGAGCTGCTTTTCCAAAAAGTTTTTCTAATATTTTAGTAACATCTAAACTCTTTAATTCTGACAAACTTAGTAAAGGATACTGAATTTGTGGAAATTGCATTCTAGCTTGTTGTGATGCTGTATTTAATCTAAATGGGATATGCACAGCTGTATCAGCATGGGATTTAAAAGCTTTTTGAATATCGGCTAAAAATGCTTTATAATCAATATTAACATCTGGTTTAATGGTTAATGTATTTCCGTTTTTAGATTCTTCTACTGTAAAGCCAGGATTTTTAGGATCTCTATGTAATAAAGTTACAAATACTTCAGTGAAAGCAGTTGACGGCATATTGTATCTCCAATTATTTTATTTTAATTAATTATTATATATTAACCAAAATAATACATACTATTATATAGACAGTAAAGAGATATAGTAACTATTCACTCTGTATTATTTATTATACCCACCACCTAACGCTGTTATTAAACTAACCGTAGATACCAGTAATCGTCCTCTAACTGTAGCTGCGGTTTGTTCTGCTGTGTATAAAGTATTTTGAGCGGTTAAGACATTTAGATAGGCAATCGTTCCTGCTTTATATTCATTTAAGGTGATTGTTAAAGCTTGTTTGGCCTTGTCGACTACTTGTTGTTGGGCGAGATCTTCTTGTTGTAGATGTGAAACAGAGACTAAACCATCTTCGACATTTTGAAAGGCTTGCAAAACTATTTGACGATAATTGGCAACAGTTTGATCGTAATTGGCTTTTGCTGCCTCTACTTTAGCGCTGTTTAAACCGCCGTCAAATAAAGTTTCAGCTACTTGGGATCCTAAACTCCAAAATCGAGCAGGGCTTGTTATCCATTGAGATAAACTACTATTTTGAAATCCGCTTGTTGCTGATAATGTTATAGCTGGAAAAAAGGCACCCATGGCTACCCCAATATTAGCATTGGCTTGTGTTACTAGACGTTCAGCCTGTGCAATATCAGGACGACGTTCTAGCAATGAAGAAGGAACGCTCTTTGGAATGGCTGGAGTAACAATTTTAGAAAACAAAGGTTTTATCGAAAATTTAGCAGGCACTTGGCCAATTAGAACAGCGATTGAATGTTCATATTGTGCTCTAAGAATACCATTATCAACAGCATTAGTTTTCGCAGTTAAGAAAGCGGTTTCTGCTTGTAAAATATTTAAACGAGCAGCAACTCCTTGTTGATATTGATTTTTTATTATTTGTAATGATTGCTCATAAGCAATAACTATATTATTTAAAGATCGTTGGTTAAGATCTAAAATACGTAGTTGAAAATATAGTTGTGCCAAAGAAGCTTGCATAGCAAGGCGAGTAGCAGCTAATGCTGCAGCGCTTGATTCTGCGCCAGCACTACTGGCTTCAACACTGCGTTTTACTATTCCCCAGAGATCTGGTTCCCAAGAGGCGTTTAATCCAAGATTATAAGTATTACTTACTAAACTATTGGGGATTGATTGTTTTTGTCTAGTATCAGCAGCTGTGACTTCGATCGTTGGGAAAAAGGCAGTTTTAGCTTCTTTTACTAAGGCCAAAGCTGCTTGATATTGAGCTTCGGCTTGTTTAATTGAAAGATTTTTTTTATTTAAAATAGTTTCGAGATGATTTAGTTTTTGATCAGTAAACATTTTCCACCAAGATCCGTGTTCTTCCGTATCACGAGGATGAGCAATTTTCCAACCTTTTGGAGCTTCTTTGTAGGTAGATGGTATTTCAACGGTAGGTTTAACATATTTTGGTCCAATTGTACAAGCGTACAGAAGCATACAGATTGTGCCTATGCTATAGTATTTTATACCCATGTTCATACATCTATGCCTTTTACAATTGTAAGGATAAATAATTCTTTAAATCGTTTCCATTGCTCCTTCAGCCATTTGCCAGATTGACCGAGTTTAAGATAGATTACAGGTGTAGTATAAAGCGTTAACAGTTGACTTAATAGTAATCCACCAATAATGGCAATCCCCAATGGTTTGCGTAATTCAGAACCAACTCCCATACCTATAGCTAAAGGAATTGCGCTAAATAACGCGGCACAGGTTGTCATCATAATGGGGCGAAAACGTAACTGAGCTGCTTCTAAAATGGCATCTCGAGGAGATTTTTGTTTAGTTCTTTCTGCTTGCAACGCAAAATCTATCATCATAATAGCATTTTTTTTCACAATTCCCACTAATAAAATAATTCCTATTAAAGCGATAATTGTTAGCTCCGTACTAGTAATCAATAAAGCAATTAATGCTCCAACTCCTGCGGATGGTAATGTAGACAAAATTGTTATAGGATGAACTAAACTTTCGTAAAGCATACCTAAGACAATATAAACTGCTAATAAAGCGGTGAGTATTAAATATGGTTCTGTAGCAAGAGATGCTTGAAAAGCTCGTGCTGTTCCTTGAAAAGTGCCATGTATATCTGGTGGTAAATGCAGTTCTTCCATTACACGGTTAATGTTGTCAACGGCAGTACCTAACGAGGTATTGGGGAGTAGATTAAATGAAATAGTAGCTGAAGGAAATTGGCCTTGATGATTTACTGCCAGCAAAGTAGAGGATGGAATAAAACTTGCAATAGTTGATAATGGAACTAACGTTTGAGTGTTTGTCGGAATA
Organism: Gammaproteobacteria bacterium; assembly: GCA_050012295.1. Classification (GTDB taxonomy): domain Bacteria; phylum Pseudomonadota; class Gammaproteobacteria; order UBA6186; family Azoamicaceae; genus UBA6186. The sequence goes on along the minus strand of JBEKHL010000001.1, from coordinate 28,733 downwards.
TAAATATTATTCAATTGATCTGGGTTTTGCCAATATTGAGGGGCGACTTCCATGATTACATAGTATTGATTCATAGCAGTATAAATGGTAGAAACTTGAAATTGTCCAAAAGCATTATATAGTGTAGAGTCTATTTGTTTGGTAGTAATTCCAAGTTTAGCAGCAGTATCGTGATTAATTTTAACTACTACTTGTAATCCTTGGTCTCTTTGATCGCTGTTTACATCGGCAAGCCCAGGAATTTTAGCAATACGGCGCATAATGGTAGGTGCCCATTGGTTTAAAGTTTCTAATGTATCTGCTGAAATAGTATATTGAAATTGTGCATTGCCTAGTCTACCGCCTATTAATAAATCTTGAGCCGCCTGTAGGTACATAGTTGCTCCAGAAATTTTAGCAAGCTTGGGTCTTAATCGATTAATAACATCAGTAGCTGATGTTTTGGTTTTATTCAAAGGTTTTAGCGAAATGAATAGTGAACCTGTATTGCCGCTTCCAACAAATCCTACTACATGTTGTATTGCTGGATCGCTTTCTATAATTTTAATAAAATCTAGTAACTTAATACGCATGGTTTGGAAAGACATATCTTGATCAGTTTGTACAGAACCAGTAATACGGCCAGTATCTTGTTGAGGGAAAAAACCTTTAGGGGTTATCCAAAATAATATTACAGAAAGCATTAAGGCACTTACAGTTGCACCTAACATAAGCCGTTGATGATCGAGCGCCCACAGTAAAGAAGCTCGATAGTAAAGCTGAAACTGTTTTACTAATTTATTTAAATAAGAGGTTTGTAGTTGGGGAATTATTGGTCGAAGAAATTTAGAACACATCATGGGTGTAATGGTTAACGATATAAACAATGATACTAGAATGGCGGCAGATAAGGTTATGGCAAATTCACGAAATAATCGTCCTATGATCCCTCCCATTAACAAAATAGGAATAAAAACAGCAATAAGTGATATACTCATAGAAACCACGGTAAATCCTACTTCTTGGGCACCCAAATACGCGGCTTTTAATGGATGCAAACCTTCTTCTATATGTCTTTCGGTATTTTCTAGCACAACGACCGCATCATCTACCACAAAACCGGTTGCAATGGTTAGAGCCATTAATGACAGATTGTCCAGTGAAAAATTTAAAAGATACATAATTCCAAAAGTGCCTAATAAAGATAATGGTACGGTAATACTTGGAATTGATGCTGCCCTAGCATTTCCTAAAAACACAAATACTACGCCAATCACTAAAAAGATTGAAATAATTAATGTCCTTTCTACGTCACGTAAAGAGGCTCTAATTGTGGTGGTTCTATCCATGCCGACCGTTAAATCAATGGCTTCTGGTAGTGAGGCTTTTAGAGTAGGCAATAATTTTTTAACTTTATCAACAGTAGTAATAACATTGGCCCCTGGTTGTTTAAAAAGAACTAATAAAACAGAAGGTTTTCCATCGGAAAATCCTGCGTTACGAAGATCTTGAACCGATTCAGTAATATCAGCCACGTCCGATAACTTAAGAGCAGTTCCATTTTGATAGTTAATAATCAAAGGAACATATTCTTCTGGTTTAAAGAGCTGATCGTTAGTCATAATATTATAAGTTTGATGGTTGTAGGTAATTTGACCTTTAGGACTAGTAGTATTGTTTAAAGCAATAGTATTACTTACGTCATTCAAACTGATCCCATATTTATTTAGAAGAGTAGGATTAAGTTCAATTCTAATTGCTGGTAACGAGCTGCCACCGACCATAACTTGGCCTATCCCGTCTACTTGAGATAATTTTTGTTGGAGAATAGTTGATGCAGCATCATAGAGTTGTCCATTGGTATATGTGGGAGATGTTAGCGCTATAATCATAATGGGAGCATCAGATGGGTTAACCTTTCGATAGGTAGGATTCCCTGGTAGATTAGTAGGTAATTGTGCTTTAGCCGCATTAATTGCAGCTTGAACGTCGCGAGCTGCCCCATCAATGTTTCGTGTTAAATCGAATTGAATGGTAACGCGAGTACTTCCTAAACTACTAGCTGAAGTCATTTCTGTAATGCCCGCAATCCGTCCAAATTGACGTTCTAGTGGAGTAGCTACCGAAGTAGCCATAATTTCTGGGCTGGCTCCAGGTAAAGCAGCTTGTACGCTGATGGTAGGATAATCAACTTGAGGTAATGGCGCTACGCCTAAACAGTTAAAGGCAACAATACCAGAAAAAGCTAAACCTAACGCAATTAGCGAAGTTGCAATTGGTCGTTGAATAAAAGGAGCAGAAAGATTCATGTAACCCCCTTTGCTAAACCGTTGGTTAATAAACGATCGTAAATTTGTTTTGCCCAGGTATCGAAGGTTAAATAAATAACAGGAGTAGTGTAGAGGGTTAATAGTTGGCTAACAACTAGTCCTCCCATAATAGCAATTCCTAATGGTTGGCGTAATTCAGCCCCCATGCCAGAGCCAAAGGCTAAAGGTAGTGCTCCAAAAAAGGCAGCAAAAGTTGTCATGACAATAGGCCTAAAGCGTAACAATGCTGCTTCATAGATGGCATCTTGGGGTGATTTATGGTGTGTTCGCTCCAGATCTAATGCAAAGTCTATCATCATAATAGCGTTTTTCATGACAATGCCAATTAAAAGAATTATCCCAATTAGAGCTATCACACTTAAATCATCACCAGCAATTTGAAGAGCTAGCAGTGCTCCCAACGTAGCTGAAGGTAGAGTAGATAAAATAGTGATGGGGTGAATATAACTTTCATATAAAATACCTAGTACAATATAAACAACTATAATAGCAGCTGCTAATAACCATCCTTCATTAGACAAAGAACTTTGAAATATTTTTGCAGCTCCTTCAAAATTAGTTTCAATATTATCTGGAATAGATAGTTCTTCTTTGGCATGGGTTATGGCATTAACGGCATCTCCTAATGCAGCACCAGGAGCAAGATTAAACGAAACTGTAGCAACTGGAAATTGTCCTTGACGATTAATTGCTAAAGGACCTAAAGTTTCTGATATACTTACCATTGCACTTAAAGGGACAGGAGTGCCTGAAGAAGAATTAAAATATAAAGATTGAAAGGCATTAAGTCCTGATTTTAATTTTGGTTCAACTTCCAATATAACATGGTATTGGTTAAGTTCTGTAAATATAGTGGATATTTGTCGTTGTCCAAAAGCATCGTATAGAGTGTTATCTATCAATTGTGGGGTAATACCTAATCGAGCAGCAGTATTACGATCAATAGTTAATACGGTTTGAAGAGCTTTATTTTGTAAATCGCTGGCTACATCTAGTAACTTAGGCTCTAATTTAAGCCTGTTTACTAATAATTCGCTCCATTTTGCAACATCATTTTGATCGGTAGCATTTAAACTATATTGATATTGTGTTAGACTTACTCGATCATCTAGCGTGAGATCTTGTACTGGTTGCATGTATAGGTTTATCCCAGGTATTTCAGCGGTTTTTTCAGTAAGACGTCGGATCACGTCATTTGCAGGTATACTTCGATTTGGTGTAGGTTTAAGAGAAATCAATAAGCGTCCTCTATTTAGAGTGGTGTTTGTTCCATCTATCCCAATAAAAGAAGATAAATTTTCAACGTCTGGATCTTTTAAAATTTTTTCTGACACATTTTGTTGACGTTTAGCCATTTCGGTAAAGGAGATGGAAGGTGGTGCTTCTGTTACCCCTTGAATAATACCTGTATCTTGTATTGGAAAAAAGCCTTTTGGTGAAAAGTAAAATAACAAGCCGGTTATTAATACTGTAGCAAGAGCGATAATCAAGGTTAAGTTCTTATGTTCAAAAACTTTTTTCAATGAATAACCATAATGCATAATAATAGAATCCAACAGTTTTTTATTAGCCGATTCAAAACGACTCATTTCAGAGGCTTTTCTGAAGCGTAAAATTTTCGAACATAACATCGGGGTTAAGGTAAGCGAAACAAAGGCTGAAATTAAAACAGTCACCGATAAGGTTAAGGCAAATTCACGAAATAACCGACCAACAATATCTTTCATAAATAGTAATGGGATTAAAACAGCAATAAGGGAAACCGTTAGAGAAAGGATCGTAAACCCAATTTGTTTGGCTCCTTTAAGAGCAGACTCCATTGGTGCTTCTTCATTTTCAACGTAACGGGCTATGTTTTCTATCATGACAATCGCATCATCTATTACAAATCCAGTAGCAATAGTCAATGCCATTATAGTAAGATTATTAAGACTAAATCCAAATAAGTACATAGCACCAAGGGTTCCTACTAAAGATAATGGGACTGATATGCTAGGGATTAACGTTGCAGGAAGATTACGTAAAAATAAAAAAATTACCATAACAACTAGAGCAACGGAAATAACCAATTCAAATTGAGCATCTTTAACCGAAGCACGTACAGCGGTGGTTCTGTCTGATAGTAAAGTAACCTCTAATGATTTTGGTAAAGTAGACGATAATTGTGGTAGCATAGCTTTAATTCTATCGGCAACATCAATAACATTACTGCCTGGCTGACGCTGTATATTCATAATTACTGCCGGGGTATTGTTCATCCAGGCAGCTTGATAGGTGTTTTCGACATCGTCTTTTACTACGGCGACATCACTTAATAAAATTGGAGCCCCATTTTTGTAAGTAATAATAATAGATTTATAATCGTTACTAGTTAGTAGTTGATCGTTAGCATTAATGGTGTAGGCTTGTTGTTTGCCATCAAAATTTCCTTTGGCGGTATTAACATTAGCACTCTCTATGGCAGAGCGTACATCTTCTAGAGATAACCCATACGCAGACAGGGTAGTGGGATTTACTTGAATACGAACAGCAGGTCGTTGACCACCACTTAAGCTTACCAGTCCAACGCCTGTTAATTGTGAAATTTTTTGTGCAAACCGCGTATCTACTAAATCTTCAACTTGCGGTAAAGGTAAAATTTTAGAAGTCATGGCTAATGTTATAATAGGGGTGTCTGCGGGGTTCACTTTACTATAAATAGGTGGATTAGGTAATTCAGCTGGAAGTAATGTTGAGCTGGCATTAATAGCTGCTTGTACTTCTTGTTCAGCGACATCTAAACTCATATCTAAGCTAAATTGTAATGTTATGACTGAACAGCCGTTAGAACTACTGGAAGTCATTTGATTTAATCCCGGCATTTGACCAAACTGTTTTTCTAAAGGAGCGGTAATAGTAGAAGCAGTTACGTCTGGGCTTGCGCCAGGATAAAAGGTGGATACTTGAATAGTTGGATAATCGACATCTGGTAAGGCAGAAACAGGCAATAACTTATAAGCTAAAACTCCACCTAAAAACATAGCTAACATTAACAGCGAAGTTGCGATTGGTCTTTCTATAAAAGGACGAGAGAGGTTCATTAGGGGTTATCCTGATTGTTGAATGTTAATATGAACACCTTCCCTTAATTTATCTGCTCCTTCGATTACTACTTTTTGATTAACTTTTAGATCACTCAAAATCGCTACTATGTCATCTACAGTTTCTTGAATTGCAACTGGTTTAATGTTCACTTGCATGGTTTCATCGTTTACCACATATACAAAAGTTCCTTGCACTCCCTGTTGAACTGCAGCCTTTGGGATCACAGTTGCATTATTAAGTGTATTAATTTTTAATTTAACGTTTACAAATTGATTTGGAAATAAGCCGTTATCTTTATTTTGAAACAATGCTCTTAGTTTAACGGTGCCGGTGGTAAGGTCGATTTGGTTATTCATCGTAAGCAATGTTCCGGTTGCTAATTGATGTGCTTGAGCGTGATCAAAAGCATCTACTACCAGTTTTATTTTATTATTCATTTTTTGATTGATTTTTGAAACATGATCTTCTGGAACAGAGAACAGTACAGAGATTGGTTGTATGGAATTTATTATTACTAATCCATTTGGATCGGTTGTTTGTATAAAATTACCTGGATCTACTTGTCTTAAACCGACTCGTCCTTGAATTGGAGAAACTATTTTGCAATAACTTAAATTGACTTTAGTACTTTCTATTTGGCCTATATCAGATTTTACAGTACCTTCATACTGTTCAACCAAAGAAACTTGAGTATCTAGGGTTTGTTTAGAAATTGAATCTTGCTCAAATAATTTTTTATATCTTGCCAGATCAATTAATGCATTAGCTAATAAAGCTTTATCTCTGGCTAATTGTCCTTCGTATTGTATTAATTGAGCTAGATAAGGCTGAGGATCTATTTGTGCCAAAAGATCTCCTTTTCGAACGGTTTGGCCTTCAATAAAATAAACTTGTTGTAATTGACCATTAATTTGAGTTTTAACGGTAATTGTTTCAAATGGGGTAACCGTACCTAAAGCATTAATATAAACTGGGATATTTTGTCTAGTAACTGGTGCGATGGCAACGGAAATACGTATGGGATGTTTTACGGTATGACGATTAGTTATAATGTATTTTATCAAAAAAATAGTAATTAAGATTAGTATTAGAACGCCAATAATAATCATCATCCTTTCTTTTTTGGAACATTTCGAAAGGTATTGTTTGATAATAGAATACACACGAAGTTGGATCTTCATATGTTACATTCTAGTTAAGTTTGATAGAGCGTCAAGTTACAAAGATAACAAAAAATTACTAATTTTTACAAAATCAGCAACACTTACTTGTTCAGCTCTAACAGAAGGATCTAAATTTAATGCTTCCCAAGCAGACTGATTACAATAGTTTTTTAATGAATTAGCTAAGATTTTTCTTCTTTGGGAAAAAGCAGCAGTTACTATTTGACTAAAATGTTGATAGTCGTTAGCTATAGCCGGTAAAATTGCATGTGGAATAAATTGTACTAATGCTGATTCTACTTTTGGTGCTGGTTTAAAAGCGTTAGAACCTACATAAAGAACAATATTAATTTTAGTGTGATATTGTGCCATAATACTTAATCTTCCATATTGACGATTGCCTGGTATAGCTACTAATCGTTCGGCTATTTCTTTTTGTAATAAAAAATGCATACTTTCTAGGTTAGAATTAGGTGTTAAATTAAATAATTTAAATAATAATGGAGTAGATATATTATATGGTAAATTGCCTATAATTTTAGTTTTTATAGTTGTAGAATTATTTGTTAATAATTCCGCAAAATCTGTTTTTAATACATCTTGATTAATTAATATTAATTTATTATTTTGTAATTCTTTATTAAAGTTATTAGTTAATTTAGAGATCATATCTCGATCAATTTCAATAGCAATTAATTTGGTACACCCTAGTAACAATGGGGCAGTTATAGCTCCTAGTCCAGGACCAATTTCTATTAAAGTTTGATCTTTATTAGGATTTATATGGTTAACAATCGATTGTATTATTGATTGATCAACTAAAAAATTTTGGCCAAATCTTTTTTTATAATAAAACATCTACTTTTGCTTCATCACGAATTTTCTTTAGCCAAATTTCTAGCATTTCATTAAATTTACGTTCTCTTAAAATTTCGGTTGCTCGATTACGTAATGCATCTTTAGAGTGGTCTGCATTACGGCGCTCAGTTACTTGTACTAAATGCCAGCCCAGTTCAGTTTTAAATGGTTCGCTAACCTCGCCTATTGGTAGTTTAATTATGTTGTCCCAGAATTCTGGGATTACTGATGCTTCGGTGATCCATCCTAAATCTCCGCCTTTAACAGCAGTTTGTAGTTCTTCGGATCTTTTTTCTGCTAGTTTAGCAAAGTCTTGTCCTTGTGTAATTTGTTTACGTAAAGTCGATAAAATTGTTTTTGCTTCTTGTTCAGAAGTATTGTTGCTTGGTTTTATTAGAATTTGTCGTACTCTTAATTCAGAGTAATCTGCTTTTTTACCAGAGCGTTTATTGTATAGTTTTATTATATGAAAACCACTAGCACTTTGAATAGGTCCTATTATTTCATTGATTTGCATATTAGGAACATGTTTAACAAAAATAGTGGGAATTTCGTTAAGTTGTCTCCACCCCAGATCACCACCATCTAAGGCACGCATATCGGCAGAATTGGCCATAGCAATTTGTTTAAAATCTTTACCTTTTTTTAATTCATTAACAAGATTAGTAGCTTTAATTTCTGCTTTTTTTAAAGCGGCTGGAGTAGGTTGTTCTGGAGCTATAATTAAAATATGTCCTAAATTATATTCAGTTCCACTATTATCTTGACCAGCTGGTGAATTTAAGTATCCATCAATGTCTGCATTAGAAATTCTAATTTCGTTACTAATCTCACGTTGTTGTAGCCTAGAGATGGTTAATTCTGTTTTTATATGCTCTCTAAAATCTTCAAATTTTATTCCTTCCGCTTGAATTTTTTGTTTGTATTCAGCAATGGTTGAATGTTCTTGTTTAGCTAAGTCTTCAATAGTTTGATTAACGCTAGTGCTGTCTACTGTGATTGCTAGTTGTTGGGCCATTTGTAGTTGAATTTTATCTAAAATAATTTTATTTAAAACTTGATGTTCCAGTATTTTTCTAGGTGGTAGAGAAATATTTTGTTTAGATAAATTGTTAATTATCAAATTAGTTTTGTTTGATAGTTCGGAAGTAGTAATAATGTCGTTACCTACAGTAGCTGCAATTTTATTTAACGGCTGCTTAGCATACGAAATATTACAAACAACCATATTTAATAATATTAAAACACAGGTAACTATACGTAACTTAACCATTTTTATCTCTCTCTAAGTTTAAAATCAAAAACCTTCTTTAGGCATATATCCAGGAATTCTACTAGATATATAACTACTTCCCAAATTACCGACCCCGCCATTAAGGCCTTTAAATACAATTTGTAACATAAATTTATTATCATACTGTTTTTTTAAAAAATTTTCTTCTGGTAATAGGCTTCTTGCCCAAGCAAAGCGTAAAATTGTACAACATCCGTGTAGTTCCACGCCGGCTAAACTATAGGCTGGGCGTTTTTGGCTTAAATCGTAATCAAATTTTCCTACTAAATTTATATTATTTTTAATTAGCCAAGTTACAGAAGTTTGCCCAAGATGTTGTGGGGTGGGTGTAAAACGTACATATTGGTAGCCTATATTAATAATTTTTTGATCAGTTAATCTATATTGTCCGGTAAAAGTGCTACTTCTAGTTTGATTTAATTTTTGTCTGACTACATTAGCTTCTAATGATATTTGTGGGTTTATATGGTAATTTAGTACCATAGCTATTGGTGACCATCTTCCAAATTCTAAATTTTCCCCTTTATATGAAGTTAATCCACGAAAATATCTAGCTCTGGCTATACCAAAGGAGGCTTTTTCTTCACTATTTTCTGGATACAGGCTGGATTTAACTCCTAAGGTAACTTGATTAGCTTCTGCTAAGCGATCTGGACCATTATAACGATTATCTCTAAATAATTGATCGTAACTAAATTCTGTTGCAGTGGTGTCAAATATTGGGTAACGATATTGATCGACTTTTGGTACATATAAATAATATATTTTTGGTTCTAAGGTTTGTTGAGTATTGTTAGATAAAGTTTTAGTGAAATTTAGGCCACTGTTAATATCTAAAATTGGTATAACCCTAGAAGGATTATTTGGTTTATTATTTAATTTAGATAAACTATCTAGTTGTAAATCTTGATAAGATAAAGTGTCTAATTGTACTCTAGGTTTTACATACCCATAAGAAGCATAAAAATTTCGTTCTAAGCTAGGGCGTAAATGTATTCTTTTACCAGTGGTTCGTGGGCCAATATTATTATCATTAATATCGCGTAATTTAAAATCTATATAACTGATATTATATTTTGTACGATATTGCATTGGTAGATATATAAAATTGGAACTCCAGGCTATTTCTGGCATTTTTTTGTACTGTTCTTGGGCAGTCGGTCCTTTTGATGGATGTAAAGTTTGATATTGTAATACACGTACTTTAAGTAAACCGTATTTATTAAAATTTTCTAATTTAGCAGATTGTTCTAAATGCAATGAAGAATTTTGCATAGCTTCTTCTAGGCTAGCTTCAGGGGTATTATTAGTAATTGTTTGACTAGCTTGACCGATATCTTGACCGAAATCGTATAAATAGTCATTGTCGCTAACTTTATTGTATTTAATAAATAAATTACAATGTTCAGCAATATTTAGATTATTGGAAAACCATATGGCGTGACGAAATTTTTTATTATAAGCTGAATCTTTTGGTAAAAAATTAAATTGCAAATCTCCTAATGATTTATTAGTTAAATAGCGAAAGCGGTTATCAAATTTAGTTCCTCTTTTACTCATATAAAATGGTGTACCAGTGTAGTCATAATTTGGAGCCATATTCCAATAAAACGGTATGCCAAAGCTAGCTCCATTTCTAGAGTCATTACTAAAAGAAGGCTGTAGAAATCCTGTTTGACGTCTATCGTCTATTGGAAAATTAAGATAGGGCCAATAAAATATTGGTACATCTTTTACATACATTTTAGTGTGCCAAGCTGTTCCGCGGCCAGTAGTTTTATTGAAAACTAATTTTTTAGCTTTTAAGCACCAAGTGTTATTGCCTGGTTTACAGGTAGTATAGCTGGCATTAGGCAAACTCATTATTCCATCATTGTCGAAAACTTCAATTTTAGTAGCACTTCCTCTTGCGTGGCGATTATAAAGTCTATAATTTGCATCATAAATAACTTTATAGTTTTTTTTTTGTAATACTTCAGCTTTGTTACCGATAATACGAATATTTGGCTCAATTAGATTTACTTTACCTATAGCGGTAAAAGATTCTATTTCACCATTGGTGTTTTGTTGGACGTTAGCTCGATCGGCAGTTAATAGTTGATTATTTTTTGCGATAGCGACATTACCATTAAAAGTAGATAGTCCTTTAGACACTAATTTAGTTTTATTAGCATTAATAATTAACGTATTAGGAGGATGATTTTTAGTAAGTTCTAGAGGATATTTAGGTTCTATGTAACAACCACCACATAGTTGACCATCATTAAGCTCCCAATCATTAAAATCTTCGCTAGCAATTGCTACGTTAACAATAAGATTGATTAATAAAAATAAAAACATTTAAAACAACCACATTATCTTTCATAAAAATTTTACTATATTCAAGAGCACATAGAAAAATAAAATTGCAAGGGCAGCTCCAATAGGAACTGTCATAATCCACGACGCAAATATAGTTCTTATAACATTTAAATTTAAAGCATGCATTCCATGTGCTAAGCCAATTCCTAAAATTCCACCAACTAAAGTATGGGTAGTAGAGATTGGTAGACCAGTACTAGATGCTAATAATACAATAGAAGCGGTAGCTAAAGATACAGCAAAGGCCCGGCTAGGAGTTAATTCAGTAATTCCTTTTCCAACAGTTGCGATTACCTTATAGCCATAAGTAGCAAGACCTATCACTATGCCGGTTGCCCCTAGCATTAATAGCCAAATTGGTATGGTAGTGTTACCAGAATAAGCTGTATTGCTAACAATGTGTGCAACAGCTGCTATTGGTCCTATGGCATTGGCAACATCATTTGAACCATGTGCAAATGCCATAGCACAAGCAGTAAATATAGTTAATATAGCAAAATTCTTTTCGACGTTAGTAAAATGAAACACTAGATCGGCTTTAGGATCTAGATTTAATTTATTAGTATAAAATTTGGAAATTATAGATATTATTAAGCTAAATATAGTAGAATATAAGATATTTTCACCAGCGGATAAAGTAATACCTATGTGGTATAATTTACCATTAGTTATTATCGATATAATTAAAACAGTAATAAAAACATAAAAAACAATAGATTTTTTAGCGGCTTCTAATGGTTTGGTTTTACTAAAAATAAATATTTGAATTGATACAAAAATTGCATAGGCAACTATTGCCCCTAGAATCGGTGATAAAATCCAGCCTAATATAATATAGGTAACATGCGTAAAATTAATAGAATTAATACCTAGCTGAGAGATCCCAATACCAATAATAGCGCCAATTATTGTGTGAGTAGTAGACACTGGCCAACCAAAAAAACTGGCTATGATTAGCCAGCTAGCTGCAGACATTAAAGAAGCCAGCATACCAAGGGCTAATATTTGATTATCGTCTGTGGATGCAATAATAATTTTTTCTGAAATAGTATTAGCAACTTCGCTACCGGCTAATAGAGCCCCTAAAAATTCGAAAATAGCGGCTATAAAAATTGCTTGTTTGATAGAAATAGATTTTGATCCAACGGCAGTACCCATAGCGTTAGAAACATCGTTGGCTCCTATACCCCATGCCAAGAGAGATCCAAATACTATTGCGGCAACTAAATAAAAATTTTGTATATCCATAGATTTTGGGCTTAATAATAAAATATGATTATAAATCTAGCAAACAAAGTAGTTAGCTAAAATATTTTTAGTAAAGCTAGTTCTTAAATAAAACCCTCTAGTTACAGTTTGTATTGTTTCCCCATCGTTCGTAATATATTTAGCTAAGTTGTGTTTACAGTTAGCAGCTTTAGGTCGAATTTGCAAATAACGACCGTATTTAGCTGAAAGTAGGTTAATATGTCCTAATTGTATTATTTCAGTTAATTCTTGCCAATCTTGTTTTAAAATTGCTGCCTCGTTAGTATTTGGTTGCCATAAGAAAGCTTTACCAATTCGACGGTTTATTAGATCTATTTTAGGGGAGGATTCTATTGGCAACCACAATACTTTAGATAATTTAAGTTTAACTATAGATTGTTCCCAGTTCATGGCTGGTTGTTTAAATGTGGCAGTACATATAAAAGTAGACTCTAATGGGTGTAAATTTTTAAGATTAATTGGAATTGTTTTTAATTCTATGCCTAAATGTGGAAAATCAGCTATAGGTAGATTTCTTCCGGTTGCTCCTAAGTATTGCTCTAATAATTGTCCAATCCAGCCTTTATTGTTATTTAACGATTTAGGTGGGGTTATTTTTAGAAAATGTGCTAATTCAGAAATATTGATCCCAGCAATTTTATCACAAAGTTCTAGTAATTCTTTAGCGTTTTTCATATGGTTGGCAATTTTTACAAAAGAAAGTAGATCTTTGTCCTAGTTTAACTTGTGAAATTATAGTATTACAGGTTAAGCAAGGTTGATTAGCTCTTCCATAGACTTGAATATTTTGTGAAAAGTAGCCTGGTTTTCCATTTGGATCAAAAAAATCTTTTAAAGTAGTCCCACCTTGCAGGATTGCTGTTTTTAAAGTTTGCTGAATAGCAGTTATTAGGTTCTGAAATTTAAGTAAGTTAAGGTTTTTAGTTGCATTCATAGGATGAATATTAGCTTTAAATAAAGCTTCATTAGCGTAAATATTACCAATTCCTACTACTATTTTATTATCCATAATAAATTGTTTTATTGGTAAAAGTATTTTATTGGCTTTTTTTAAAAGGTATCTAGCAGTAAAAGAGGCATCAAATGGTTCTGGTCCAAGATTGACTAATAAGTTATGCTTAAGTGGGTTATCTGTAGTCCATAATATAGAGCCAAATCTTCTTGGGTCATTGTAACGTATAATAGTGTCGTTTTGTAATATAAGATCTACGTGATCATGTTTATCTATAATATTATAATTTTTAGAATGTTTTGGTACAATACTAAGTTTGCCAGACATGCCTAAGTGAATAATTAAATGTCCAGAATTATCGTCTTTTTTATTATAGCAATTTAGTAATAAATATTTTGCTCTACGATAGATGTTTTTAATAGTTTTATTTTGCAAAATTTTATTTAGCTCAGGGTTAATTGGCCAACGTAAGGTATCTTTACGTATAATTATTTGTTTAATTTGATGATTAGTAATAGTAGTTTGTAGACTTTTACAAATAGTTTCAATTTCTGGTAACTCTGGCATACACGACCTAAAAATTAATCTATAATTAATTATTATGTATAAAATAATTATTGCTTTAATTACTGCTTTTTCTTTAACAGAACTAATGATAGTAGTTGCTATAGCTGCATTTATAGCTGCAATTGCTATCCCCAACTATAAAGTATACGTTAATAAAGCAACCGTGTCCCAGATGATATCCACCATAGACCCTTGCCAAGTGCAAGTGTATCAATATTTTTTACAAAACGCTACTTTTCCGGCTGCAGGTACAGTGGCTTGTTATGGACAAACTTTACCTAGTGCGATATCGGCTTCTACTACTCCTTATGCTAGTCCATTAAAAAATGGTGTTAGTGCTGCCTATAATACTGGTACCGATGGTTCTGGTAATCCTTATGGGCAGTTTCAATTACAGGCTAATGTTACAACCAGCACAGGTAATATTGCTAATGTATACATTAGACTGGGTCAAAGTGCTGCTACTAGTGTTGGTGGCGGTGATATAACTTATATATGTGGAACTTTGAGTAGTGATGCTAACGCTATGCCAACTAATTATTTACCAGCTAGCTGCAATACTGTTATTTCTTCATAATATTATTTTAATAATTCTTCTAAATAATTATCGTCTAATTCTTTTTCTTTTAGATCAGCTTTATTTGCTGATATTGGGGAGTCTAAGAATTTCATTACAGTTTTGCTGGCATGGGCAACGGCACGCTTAGCACGGTCATCAATCAATTTTATTTGTTGTTCCATTTCTTTTCGTGATAATTCTGCTTTCGCGGCACTGGCTAATGCAGAACTAGCCTTTTGTTCAGCTAATTTTCTTAAATTTTGTTCAGTTTCAATAATTTGTTGTAATTTATTTTGTTGATTTTGTAGAGAATTGATAGTTGTATCTAACATAATTAGCTGTTGTTGTTGTTGTTTTATTAATTCTTCTAACCCTATAATTTGATTTTGTAATTCATTATTGTAAGAATTTAATTCGGTATTATCTACTTTTGAGTTTTGTAAAGCTTTTTCTAAGATCTGTTTATCATGTTCGTTAATTTCTTGATAGCGATTAAATTGTTGTTGTAATTCGCATTTGGCTTTTTCTTCAGAGTATCTTGCTATTTCCGTATTGTGTAATTTTTCTGTTAGCTCTAGATAATCTTGATCTAATTTTTTTTTAGCCCCTTCTATTTCTTGTCTAGCTAACTCTGTTTGAATGGTTTGGTTTAAACTTATTTGCGCTTTATCTTCAGCGGCTTTTTTAGCTTGAATTTCATTTTGCAAGGCCAGTTCTAATAGTCTAGCCTGTTCTAAGGTCTTGTTTACTTTGCCTTCAGCAATTCTTCTAGCCTTTTCTTCTTCTTTCTGGGCCTGTTCCGCAAGTTGAGCTTTTTCTATAGCAATACCTAGCTGAGAGGCAGCTACATGGACTTGTTCTATAGCTTTTTTCATTCGTTGTTCGGCTGATAATCTAGCATGTTCTTCCGTTTGACGAATAATTTCTGCTTGTTCCGCTTTTTCTGTTGCTTCAGCAATTTTTAAACTAGCAGTTAATGAAGTAATTTCTTGTTCTTTACTTTTTAAGTCATGTATTAAGCTATTAATTTTTCTACCATTTGGACCAGAATTTTGAAGTTGCATATTGTTTGGTTGAAAGAAGCCACCAAGTAAAAGAGAGCTATTAGATTTGTCAGTTATTTGATTAATTAGTTGACTTTTTTGAGAATTTTTCTCTTTTAACATTAATTTTAATGGATCTACTTCTTCTGAGGTTCTAGTTTTATTTTTGTTAGGATCGTTGTTAATGGTTTGTTGTTTAAACGAAGAAGGATCTATCGTTATTTGGGTAGAATTAGAGTTTTTTACTGTTTGCTCTAGTAACGCAGCGTTCCACGGCCTGTGTGATTTTTTTGTAAATGGCGTATTATTTTGGTCGGTTAACTCAGCCACTTTTTGCTCCATATCTATAAAAAAATAAAAATATTAGAATCCTTAATATTTTATTATAGTTATAGTTATGGTTTTTTTTTATTTTCCAATCTTCTTTTCTTCAAACCAGACATGTTTTCTAATGACTGGATCATATTTCATTAGTTTGAGTTTACCACTTTCTTGAAAACCGCCAGTCATTTTAGGATTTTTTCTGGTAGTGTAAAAATATTTTGAAGCAGTTGATGCTAATTTAACAATAATAGTTTTTCTTTTTTTAGACATGTTTTTTGCCTCTTAATTAAAATTTTTTACCAGTAGCTTCTAGATTAGCAATTATATGATCTATACCGAGTTTATCTATTATACGTAAACCATGGCTAGAAATTCTAAGTCTTACAAATTTATCTTTGCTTGTAGACCAGAATCTATGCCATTTAAGATTTGGTTCAAATCTACGGTTAATTTTACGATTAGAATGAGACACGGTATGCCCAACCATAGGTTTTTTATTAGTTACTTGACATACTTTTGACATAACAATTCTCTTATAATTAATTTAGATAATTAGATCTAGTTTAAATATTAAGCTTTTTAACAAAAATTTATTATTTATGCAATATTTATTTTATTTTATTTAAATTTAAAATCATGGCATAATTTTTATTTTGGAAATAATAACGATGAAATCATGGCCGTTAGGTTTAAAAATTAAAATTTTAAATCATAAGTTAGGCACTATTTTACCTATACCTAGTTATGCTACTTCTGGTTCTGCAGGGATGGATCTGCGAGCTTGTTTAGAGCAACCTTTGTTGTTAAATCCTGGTGATGTACAACTTATTCCTACTGGCTTAGCAGTATATATTGCGGATTCAGGATATGCTGGAATAATTTTGCCTCGTTCAGGGTTAGGGCATAAACACGGGATAGTTTTAGGAAATTTAGTGGGATTAATTGATTCAGACTATCAAGGAGAATTATTAATTTCTTGTTGGAATCGTGGTAAATCAGCTTTTATTATAGAAGTTGGAGAACGTATAGCACAGTTAGTTTTAGTGAAAATCGCTCAAGCCACTGTAGATATTGTTGATGATTTTACAATTAGTGAGCGGGCTATGGGTGGTTTTGGTCATACAGGTAGGTTATAGTTTTGATTAACTCAGAAATCTTTAGAGCTTATGATATTCGCGGGATTGTAGATCAAACTTTAACAGAAGAAAATGTATTTTTAATTGGTAAAGTAGTTGGTGAAAAAACTTTACTGAACGGTACACAACAAGTAGTAGTAGCTAGAGATGGGCGTTTATCTAGTCCTAGGTTAATAGCTAAATTAACACAGGGAATTATTGCTACAGGGTGTAATGTATTAGATCTTGGTTTAGTCCCAACTCCAATATTATATTTTGCTGCAAGTACTTTAAATATTGTTTCCGCAGTTATGTTAACTGGTAGCCATAATCCTTCAAATTATAATGGTTTAAAAATTATTTTGGCTGGTAATGCGATTTATGGGGAACAAATTTTAGAGTTAAGAAATTTAATTATTGCTAACAAGCTTAGAACAGCTGATAGTAATAATATTGGGCAAGTTATAGAAGACAATATAATTAATAAATATATTAACTATATTGTTAGTAATATTAATGTAGATCAAAACAAGATCAAAAAATTAAAAATAGTAATAGATTGTGGAAATGGCGCAGCGTCTGTCGTAGCGGAAAAATTATTTTCTGCGTTAGGAATAGATTGTATACCATTATATTGCGAGATAGATGGTAATTTTCCTAACCATCACCCAGATCCTGGAGATCCTAAAAATTTAAAAGTTTTGCAACGAACAGTATTGGATAATGCAGCTGATTTGGGAATTGCTTTCGATGGTGACGGGGATCGTTTAGGGGTTATCGATAACAAAGGTAATATTATTTGGCCAGATCGATATTTAATGTTATTTGCTAAAGATATTTTATTAAAAAATAAAAATGCAGTAATTATATACGATGTTAAATCCACTAATCATTTAAGAGAAGTTATTAAAGGATCTGGTGGTCAACCGTTAATGTGGAAAACTGGTCATTCTTTGATTAAGGCTAAAATGCAAGAAACTAATGCCTTACTTGCAGGAGAAATGAGTGGGCATGTGTTTTTTAAAGATCGATGGTTTGGTTTTGATGATGGGTTATATACAGCAGCTAGGTTAATAGAATTACTTGCTTGTTCAGGAAAGACATTGCATATTTTATGTAATAATTTACCTGAAAATTTTTCTACCCCAGAATTAATTATTAAATCTAGTGAGGCTGTAAAGCATACTATTGTTGAAAAGTTAATTGCTATGGTTCATGAAAAAGCAGCACAAATTACTACAGTTGATGGATTAAGATTAGATTTTGCTGATTGTTGGGGATTAGTAAGATCTTCTAATACTACGCCAAATTTAATTGCTAGATTTGAAGCGGTAGATTTAGTAAGTTTAGATAAAATTAAAAAAATTTTTAAAAGTTATTTATTAGCAATTGATGCTAGTTTATCGATTCCGTTTTAGTATATTTATTATAATAAAAAATAAGGTGTTAATATGAGCGTGCGTTCTAACGGTAGAGTACCATCAGATTTAAGAGAAATTACTATTACTAAAAATTACACTAAATATGCAGAAGGTTCTGTATTAATAGAGTATGGGAATACTAAAGTATTATGTAATGCTAGTGTTATTCAGGGTGTGCCAAAATTTCTTAAAGGCCAAAATCAAGGGTGGGTAACTGCAGAGTACGGCATGTTGCCAAGAGCAACTCATGAACGTGGACAACGAGATGGAGCAAGAGGTTTTGTGCCCGGTCGTACTATGGAAATTCAACGATTAATCGCTAGATCTTTAAGATCAGCAATAGATTTAACAGCATTACCAGAATATACCATTACTATTGATTGTGATGTAATTCAGGCGGATGGTGGCACTAGAACAGCAAGCATTACTGGTGGTTGTATTGCTCTTTACGAGGCTATTAGGTACATGCAAAAAAAAGGTTTAATATTAGGTTCTAGGGATCCGTTTAAAGAATTAGTAGCTTCTATTTCTGTTGGTATTTATAAAAACAATGTTATTTTAGATTTAGATTATACAGAGGATTCTAATGCTCAAACCGATCTAAATGTTGTAATGAATGAATCAGGCAAATTTATAGAAATTCAAGGTACTGCGGAATCGCAGGCTTTTTCTATGTCAGAATTAATGGAAATGTTAGAATTAGCTAAACAAGGTATAAATATTTTATTTACTAAGCAAAAATTATCTTTGGAAATTTAAAGTTTTCCAAAGATAATCTTGTTTAATATAGATTAAAGCCTTGGCTGCATTCTTAATACCAGATGTAATCCAGATTCAGGTGCTGCTGGTAGAGCTTCTTTGGTATGTTCTTGTTGTTGTCTAAAAGCAGTAACTATAGGGGAGGCAGCGGCAGCAACATTTGTCGTTAATTGTTCCATTAGTACCTGTATGGCTGTAAATTGAGCTATAGTTGCGTGGTAATAAGACATAAATTTATCGCAATTGCTATTAAAAGTTGTTTGTGCGGTTTGCATTTCTTGTAGCATATTAGCACAATCTGCGCTTATATCGTCACTATCCTGGTGGGTTTTTGGTATATTAGAGATTTCCCCTCGCAATCTATCTATAGTAGAAGAAGCTGTTGTAATTCTTGCTTGTTCTTGGGTCATAGATATTATAAATTGATCTATAATTGTCAAACAAGTATTTATGGTGGAATATAATGGAAGATTTGTTGTATTGTTATCTAATTGAGCTACTTTAGTACGTAGATCTGTAATTTTAGCATTAATTTCTGTCAGTTTTTCTGCAGTATTAAGGTTATTTAGTTGGGTATTTATAGTCTCTAAAATCTTTCTAGATTTTTTTCTTTCATGGTGAGTTTCTATGCGATCGCTAGCTCTTTCAAGTCTCTTTCCTGCTGCTTTAATGATTTGTTTTAGTTTCATTTTTGTCATCTCCAGAAGCAATAAATGATTATAAAAATTTATTTTTTACTTTTAAACTATTATTAACATACTTTTAATTAAAAATAAAAGAAAAAATTTTAAATAAAATTATTATGACATTCTTAATGCTAGATGTAATCCAGATTCAGGTGTTGCTAGTAGAGCTTCTTCGGTATGTTCCTGTTGTTGTCTAAAAGCAGTAACTATAGGGGTAGGGGCAGCAGGTGTAGTTAATCGTTCCATTAGTACTTCTATGCTTGTAATTTGAGACTTAATTGCATGGTAGTAAGATATAAATTCAATATATGTAGTATTAAAAGTTGTTTGAGTTGTTTGCATTTCTTTTAGCGTATCAGCACAATCAGTTTTGACATCACTATCAAGATGGCGGTTATTAGGTCTAGCAGAGATATCTCCTTGCAATTTATACATAAGAGAACGAGCTGTTGCAATGCTTTCGTGTGCTTGAGTCATGGATATTATAAATTGATCTATAATTGTCCAACAATCATTTATAATAGAATATTGTGGAAGATTTATTGCATTATAATCTAGCTGGGTTAGTTGTGTACGTAAATCTGCAATTTTAGTAGTAATTTCTGTCATTTTTTCTGTAGTATTAATATCGTTAAAATCGGTATTTATAGTGTTTAAAATATTTCTAGATGCCTCTCTTTCTGGGTGTGTACCAACGCGTTCTAAAGTTCGTTCTATATCTTGTCCTGCTTTTTTTACAATACGTTTTAGCTTCTTCATTGTTGCACTCTCCTTAATCTATTATTAGTATTAGCATATTTTATTATAAATAAAACATAAAAATTTTAAATATATAATTTAGGTTTTGGTATTGTTGATGGTTCTGTTGTCGGTTGTAATTGTTCGATTAGTTCTTCTGCGAGGGTAATTAGTGCCGTAACTTCATTGTGTTTTAACGTAAATGCTTCGTATTCTTGTGTGTCGCTTAAAGAAACTACAAATTGATCTAGTTGTTTCATAATTATTGAACAAGTAAGGATAGTAACATGTTGTGGAAAATTTGTTGGATCATTATTAAATTGAGTTATTATAGTTTTTAGTTCAGTAACTTTAGTATTAATTGCTGTAATTTGTTCTGCGAATGGCATTTATATATTTTCCTGAAAAGCATTAAGTATATATTAGGAAAATATTTAGGAAAAATTATTTTTGTGAGTTTAAGATGTTCATAGATTTTAGTACCATTAATCCTTGGAAAAGTTGATAGTCGTTATTAATTTTAGAATTAGTGGCGTCTTGTTCGGCAGTTTTGGCGGATTCTCCATCATTAGCGATGCCATTAGGTTTATTTGCTTCGGCATTATTTAGTAATAAATGTCCTTGCAAATCAGATTCTTTAATAGAAATTAAATCTGGTTCAGGATTATCTGTTGTTATAGTTCTGTTTTCTACTAATAAATCTGGAGTTATACCAGTTGCTTGGATAGATCTTCCAGAAGGCGTATAATACAATGCTGTAGTTAATTTTAAACCACGATTGTCTTTAAGTGGTAGTACTGTTTGGACAGAACCTTTACCAAAAGACTTAGTTCCTAAAATAATAGCACGTTTATGATCTTGTAGTGCTCCCGCTACAATTTCCGAAGCAGATGCAGAACCGCCATTTATTAATACTACTATAGGTAAATTATTTAAAATATCTTTTCCTTTTGCATATTCTTTAATTTCAGATTTAGCAATACGTCCTTTAGTGTAAACAATTAGACCATCGTATTTTAAACGATCTTTATCTAAAAAAGCGTTCACAGTGGTAACTGATGATTCGAATATTCCACCAGGATTATTTCTTAAATCTAAAATTAATCCATTTAAATTATTACCGACAGCTTTTTTTATAGCTCTTATTTGTCTAATTACTTCGTCGCCGGTATCATTTTGAAATTGTGAGATTCTTAAATAAGCATTATTTTTATCTAGAATGGAGTGGCGAACACTTTGTACATTAATAATATCTCTAGCAACCGTTATTTTTAGTGGCTTAGCGCTTTGTTTCCTTAATATAGTAAGTTCTATAGTAGTACCTGGTTTGCCTCGCATTAGATCTACTGCTTCGCGTAGCGCCATGCCGCGTATAGCTTTATCGTTTAAACGAATAATAAGATCACCAGCTTCTATACCGGCTTTTTTGGCAGGGGTATCGTCTATTGGCGATATAACTCTTATAAAACCATCTTCTAAGGTGACTTCTATTCCTAGGCCACCAAATTTGCCAGTAGTGCTAACTTTTAAATCAGTAAATTCGTCTTTATCTAAATAAGAAGAATGTGGATCTAAACCGTTTAACATTCCACGAATTGCGTTATTAAATAATATGTGATCATCGATAGGATTAACATAATAATTTTTTATGTTTTCTAATACAGTAGAAAATCTTTGTAAATCATCTATGGGTAGCTTGCTATTATTAGAATCTGTATTTTCTGCACCAACTACAATTGTAGTGGAAAGTAATATGTAGAACAGGCTGATTGGAATTAATTTTTTAGATCTATTATTCATAAAGATCCTATTCCTCTAATAATCTTGATTTACTTATTTATATTTATTATAAACCTTAATTTGGCTTAGGTTTAGATTATCATTAAAAATTTAATGTATAAATAAGACGCATGACTAAAACAGGTCAAGTTTTTCTATAGAATGATTTATTCTTAACATAAAATAATATAGAGTATAAAATCATGAATAATAACATTATAAATTTTTTAACACAAAATGCCGTATTAAGTATTGGCTTGATTGTAGCGGTGGTAGGGTACATTTTATTCGAAGTAGTGTGGTGGTTTGGTGGTGGTTCATTAGAATATCAAAGTAAAGTGACTTTAAATCAATTAGTATCTTTATTCAATCATAATAATGCTTTAATTATTGACATAAGGTTGCCAGAAGTTTATCAGGTTGGTCATATTGTAGATTCTATTAATATTGCACCTAAGGATTGTAATGATCAAAATGTGGTAATTAAATCTAATTTAAATCGACCAATAGTAATAGTTTGTGAAACTGGAAAAAATGGCGCAGTAGTTGCCGCTAATTTACGTAAAAGAGGGGTTAAAGAAGTTTTTTATTTAGCAAGAGGGTTGGCTGCTTGGCAAGCATCGAATATGCCATTAACTGCAACCACAACCAAAAGTAAGATTAATGATTATAAAAGTAAAGTAGTTATTTATACTAAAGAATCCTGTGCATATTGTTTGGGGGCTAAGAACTTATTGCGCAATAAGGGTGTACAGTATAAAGAAATTACACCTAGTGTAGATTCGCCAGAATTTAAAGAAATGGTAAAATTAAGTAATGGCCTTAAAACCATGCCACAAATTTTTATTGATGGTCAACATATTGGTGGCTTTGATTCATTAAAAGAATTAAATGATAACGGTAAGTTGGATGATATTTTAAGAAGTATTTAAGCAGTAAAAAAAAATATGTGCTAAGTTTAAAGTAAGAATAGGAGAATAAAATAGTTTTATATACGCTATTTTATTATTTAAAGTTATTATAGCTGGGGGGCAGGTATTATGAAGAACTTTTTAAGTGGAAAGAAAGATAATAAAAAAGATACTAATTTTAGTAAAGATAAAGATAAAGATAAAAAAGATGTTAAAAGTGCTAGTACTAATAATGCTAGTAAGAATACAGATATTAAAATGAACAATAATGCTGGTACAAATGTTAGCGGTAATCAACAAGAGCAGGCAAATTTAACTATTCATAGTATTTTTGTTAAAGATATTTCGTATGAAGCTCCAGCTACACCTCAAGCGTTTTCTTTACCTTGGGAACCACAAGTAAAATTTGATATTCAAGTAATGCGAAGAGCTGTAGATCAAAATGCAGGAGTGCATGAAGTAATTCTACATACTACAATATCTACAAAATTAAAAGTAAAACAAGCTGTCGGAACAACTAACAAAGCAGATCAAGAAGTAGTAGCATTTTTAATCGATATAAAATTAGGTGGAGTCTTTACTGTTAAAGGGTTACAAGAATCACAATTGGATAGAGTATTATCAACAACTGCTCCAACCATTTTGTTCCCTTATGTAGCTGAAGCTGTTGCATCTTTGGTAACTAAAGGTGGTTTTCCACAATTTATTTTACCACCAATTGATTTTGCTACGCTTTATCAACAACGTTTAGCACAAGGTAATAATGCTCCTCAAGCTAATCAAGATAGTGCTACAGTAAGCTAGACAGCACTTTGTGATAGCAGTATTAGGGGCAGGTACTTGGGGAACAGCTTTGGCAATAGTTTTAGCCAAGACTGTTCCAGAAGAGAAAGTATTATTTTGGGGACGTAGTAGTTATACGAAACATTTACCTAATGTTAAACTTCCCAACAATGTTGAATTTACTACAGATTTAATAGCAACTGTACAACGAGCAACGGATTTATTGGTAGTTGTACCTAGTTCTGCATTTACTGATTTAATACAAACAATAATGCCTTATATAAAAAAATCTAGAATAGCATGGGCAACCAAAGGACTAGATGCTAAAACTGGTAAATTTTTTAGTCAAATTATGTTGGATTTATTGGGAGATAATTTTCCAATAGCCATACTAGTAGGGCCTAGCTTTGCTAAAGAAGTTATAGAAGGGCTGCCTACTTCGGTAATCGTTGCTTGTAGAAATACTCATCAAGATCAATTATTTGCTGAAGATTTAATTAAAAGATTACATTCTAAAAATTTTATAGTTTATCTTTGTAATGATTTAATTGGAGCTCAGTTAGGTGGAGTTTTAAAAAATATTTTAGCAGTAGCTAGCGGTATTTACGATGGACTTGGTTTTGGTGCTAACGCAAAGGCAGCGCTTATTGCTAGGGGTTTAGCTGAAGGGTTACGTTTAGTAGATCAATTAGGTGGTAAACGTCAAACTTTAATGGGATTATCTGGGGTTGGCGATATTTTTTTGAGCTGTTCGGATAATCAGTCTAGGAATCGTAGGTTTGGATTATTGCTTGCTAGTGGGCTTAGTCTAGAGCAAGCAAAGTTAAAGATTGGCCAAGTAGTCGAAGCGGTTGATAATGTACAAAAATTGTATCAATTAGCTATAAATTATAAAGTTGATATGCCAATAACTTTTCAAATGTGGCAAATTATTGTTCAAAAAATGCCTTTACAACAAGCTATAGAAGATTTATTTACTAGAGAACCACAAATTGAATAGAGTTATACTGAAAATTCATGCGCATTTAATATGGCTTTTTCTAAAGAACTATAATAGGTCAGAAAGCTTTAAAATAATTTACAAAATATTAAAAAATCGGCTATCCTTAGTTTAATGGGTTATAATACACTTTAAGGAGAATATTTATCATGAAAGGTTTAGTAAGTATAATTTTTGTTTCTTTGTTGGCAATATCTTCTATATCGATGGTTGGATGCTGTTGCCATAATGCAAAACATCACGGACATCATCATGAACATGGTGCAGGAAAAATGCATCAGGAACATGGTGATAAATAATAAAAATCTTTATAACTTTGGACCATACATAATACGTTTTAGAATACTTAAAACGTATTAGTGTCCAAGTTATTTTTCGTAGGTAAGCCTTCCCTTAGTCTTTAGATTTTAGTTATATATGATCTATCAATTGGCATCTTTTTTAAGTTATTCTAGATTGAAATACTTTGTTTTTTTTAGTTTATTATTGTATTCATCTATTACAATAGGAGATTTTATGGGACTTAAATTTACTATTAAAGAATTTGCTGACCAAGGAAAAATTCCAGAAGTATTTACTTGTGATGGTAGTAATCGTATTCCAACAATTAATTGGCAAAATGTACCAAAAGAAACAATTTCTTTAGTTTTGATTATGGATGATCCAGATGCACCAAAAGGTATTTGGGATCATTGGTTGGTATTTAATATTCCAGCTACCGTTACTACTATTAGTCAACAGCAACCTTTACCTAAAAATGCTTTAAATGGTAAAAATAGTTCTGGGACTCTTAATTATGTAGGGCCTTGTCCACCAGATCGTGAGCATCGATATTTTTTTACACTGTATGCGTTGGATACAACATTAAAATTGTCAGAGGGTGCTAGTAAATCACAAATTTTACAAGCTATGCAAAAACATATTTTAGAGCAAGTAACTATTATTGGTTTGTACGATCGACCAAGAAAAAAATAGCGTTAAATTCTGTAGTGTTTGGGGCTATTTATACAGCAAACATTTTTATGGATTTAAAGTTAAATTTTCTTCTATAAGAGGTTTGTATATTTTTTGTTCATTAGAATAAGTAGAAATTTCTCCGGTTTTTATATCAAAAAACCATCGATGAATAGATAGTTCTTGTTTAGAAATTTTTTCGTTTATACACGGAAAAGTTAGACAGTTTTGATATGAATGTTGGAGTGCTAATTTTGCATAATCGTCCATATTCGTGGTTTTATTGTCAAGATTATTTATTTTTATTAGGGAAACCCAATTTTTTATAAAATCATTTTTAGGGGCATAATTATTATTATTTAATAATGCTTGAATGCCGCCGCATTGACTATGTCCTAATAAAATTAAATGCTTAACTTTTAAGAAACGTATGCCAAATTCTAAAGCAGCACTAGTATCATGGTGAGCTTCATCGTCTTCGAAAGGGGGAATAATATTTGCTACATTGCGCACCACAAATAAATCACCAGGATCACATTGAAGAATTAGTGCTGGATCTACTCTTGAATCGCAGCAAGCAGTTACCATAATTTCTGGTTTTTGCCCATAGCGAGAAAGATACTGCATAACAGATTGATCGCCATCAGTATATTTTTTCCTAAATAGCCGATAGCCTTGCAATATTTTTTGAAAACTTTTTTCCATAAAAACTCTTATCGTGTTTCAAAGGATAGTGTGTTCTTTATTATATTATAATAGGCAATGTATTGCAAAATGCCTTCATAAAAAACATTAGATAGAATAGACTCTTGTATGGTAATAAATATTATAGATATGGGAACAATGTTTACTTCGTCAGATCGTACTAAAATTATTTCAACAAAAAATGCAGTGGTAAAACCAATTATATAAGAACCACAACAATGATGTGAAATCTAACAGAGATAGGCAGCTATATTGCGTTGATTGTTTTGACAACTAATTTTTTTTAAAGAATAATAAATCTTTAGATTTTTAAGATAACCTTATGAAGAGTAAAAATCAATGTTAGCAGAACAAAAAAAATTGTTAAATTATTGGCGAGCTGCTATTAAAAATGAACAAATATTAGGTATTAAAATCAATAGCAATCAATATGGCGATTATTTTTTATCAAAAGAAGTTGTAGAAGAGAAAGGTATTTCCGCAGAAGAAGCTAGAAAATTATTTGAAAAATATAAAAAATTTTTAATACAGATAAAATATGAATTTGCCAATTTTGAAAATAATCATATTAAGGAAGAACAAGAAAAGATTATAGTTTTACCGATAGTAATTGCTCCTTTTGTTTATAAAAGAAAACATGAACAAGGTTGGTATAAAAATTCCCAGAAAAAACCCTACATGCACCCTATTTGGATTTATGCTTATCTAGGCAAAGAAGGAGATATATTTTCTGAATACCCTTGTCTTTTGCCGCCGTGGATTGCTAGAGAATATTTAAGCCCGAGTTATAGGCAAGGAGAGTCTGTTATTATCGGAGATATGTCCAGTTATGATAATTTTTTGGATCAAAATAATATTAATAGTTTATATAATTGTTACGATACAGAAACACCAATAAAACGTCTTTTGTGGCAAGATCTATATGATTATTCTAAAAAAATATTAAAAGAAATTTCACCGGGATTAGATGATTGTTTGTATCAAAATGGCTATATTTCTGATCAAATTGATAATATATTAGTTGTACCGATTGATGATAATAAAAGTAAGAATTATTCTGCTATGCTGCTAAAGTTGTTAGACAATTTAGCTATGGAAACTCGAGAATTTAGTCCACTATTTTCTCGTTATTTAAATTTAAATCCATCATCTGCTCGAGGATTATTGTCGGTTGAGGAACAATTAGAATGTCTAGCTGCCAATCATTTAGGGCAAATGACTGGGGATTTTCCTTTAGCGCAATCACAGCGAGTTGCTTTACATCATTTATTATTAATACCAGAAGGACAAATATTAGCTATTAATGGCCCTCCTGGCACCGGAAAAACTACTTTGTTAGGAAGCATTGTTGCTAGTTTGTGGGTTAAGGCAGCTATAAAAAAAGAATTTCCTCCCATAATTGTTGTGAGTTCAACTAATAATAGAGCTATTCAAAATGTAATTGATAGTTTGGAAAATAAGATTTTAGACCATACTAATATTAGTTCAACAATGCAGGAATTTTTAGGAAAACGATGGATAAATGGTTTAACAAGCTTTGGTCTATATTTAACCAACAATTCTAAGGGTTCTTACCAGTATTATAGTGAAAACAACCAAAGTGGAACTTTGCAAGAAATAGAAAAAAGTAATTATGTTCAAATAAAAGATTATTATTTAGAAAATTTTAATAAATGTTTTGGTTTAACTATATTTTCTATTCAAGAATCAGCGGATATTTTGCATGATAAAATGACTAAATTAGAAGGATCTTTGCAAGCCATTTTTACAATTGCTACGAGATACAGAAATATTATAAAAAAATATCCAAGATATTCTAAAGAAAGTTTTATTGCTACAAAGATTCAATGTTTAAAAATTCGTTTAGAAAATTTAAATGTTAGTTTATATAAATTAAACAAGTTTAAAGTAGCATGGGAAATTTTTTTAGTTAAAGCTTCATGGTATAAATTAATAGCTTTTTTATTACCTTTTTTGAGAAATTTATTAGAGAATCTTTTAACGCAAAAAATTGAAAATTTTCTTTTAAGTCAAGGAATAGTGGTAGAGCCTCAACAAACAGTAATAGCAAATTATTTAAAAAAACAAGTAAATTATCA